>CAYRJB010000042.1:0-9406 GCA_964424485.1 uncultured Actinomycetes bacterium | reverse complement strand
AAATAATCGATTCTGCATCTAAGTGGTTGGTGGGTTCATCCAGCAATAAAGTTTGGGCACCACTAAAAAGAATTCGAGCAAGCTCAACACGGCGGCGTTGTCCTCCAGATAGTGAATTGAGATTCTCTTCAAAGAGCCGCTCTGGAATTCCGAGATTAGTGAGAATTGATTCTGCTTCAGATGATGCGGCATAGCCACCTGCAGTTTGAAATTCAGCATCAATCGTTGCGTATCTCTCCATTGCCTTTTCTAATTCATCTGCTGATGCAGTTGCCATCGCCTCTTCGGCTTTGCGCATACGATTGACAATGAGATCTAATTGGCGTGCGGAGAGAATGCGATTAATAACCGAACTATCCTCATCACCAGTTCGAGGATCTTGAGGTAGATATCCAATGCTTCCCGCGCGATTCACCTGACCGCCTGCAGGTAGGGATTCACCAGCTAGCACTTTGCAGAGAGTAGATTTTCCCGCGCCATTGCGACCAACAAAACCAATACGATCGCCATGGTTGATCCGAACTGTGACATCACTAACGAGAAGCCGAGCCCCAGCACGAAGCTCCAAACTCTGCGTTGCAATCACTGACGTAGGGTACCTTTTGTAGGTGGCGCCAGATGACAGTGTTCAGCATCAGAGAATTGGGGCACTGGCTGTACTTGCCGCAGGAATGTGTTTTGGAACTACTGGCACATCTCAGAAACTTATCGGTGGAGATTTCTCACCACTTGCGATTGGGAGCGCCAGAACTATTCTTGGCGCAACACTCCTTCTGCTTATTGCACACTTCTTTGTTAAAGCTCCAAAAGTTAAAATTCCACGCTCTGACTTATGGATCTCTGCAATTGGTGTTGGTTCATATCAACTCTCATTTTTCACTGCAGTCAATCTCACCGGTGTTCCAGTAGCGACGATTACGGCTCTCGGGAGTCAACCGATTTTCACAGGAATTGTTGGGTATCTCTTAGTAAAAGATAAGCCTCACAAGCCTTGGTTTATTGCGACCGGACTGGCTGCTGTAGGCATTTTTGTACTTAATCTTGGAAACTCTTCTACTCATGTAAATATTTTTGGCGTGATTTGCGCACTTCTTGCAGGACTTGGATTTGCTTTCTTTAATGTCACCAGTAGGCGTGCTGTTAATAAAGGAGTGGATTCCACGCGATTGATGGCTGCAGTCTTTGGATTGGCGGCAATCCTAGTTTCACCTTTCTTGTTTGTCCGCAACCCATCCTGGCTCCTTCAGGCGAAAGGAGCAGGTTTAATCATTTGGCTTGCAGTTGTAACAACCGCGTTGGCCTACTCTCTTTATGCTTTTGGATTGAAGCGTGTCCATGCTCATACAGCTTCGACCCTAGTACTTTCTGAACCCGCTACCGCAACTCTTCTTGCTGTCACAGTCCTTGGGGATTCTTTGTCAGTTCTCGGTTGGGTGGGAGTAGGAATGGTTCTTACCGGATTGATCTATCTCTCAGTTAAAAGTTAGTCAAAGGTTAAAGAAGCCTTTAATAGAAGTAACAATCATCTCGGTTGCTAGCGCCGCAACTAAAAGTCCAACCACTCGTGTAATCAATTGGACTCCAGCAGGACGAACTATTCGCATAATTGAAGTGGATGCATAAAGAGCAAGTGCTATTAAGAGATGTACACCAACAATTGCAGCACCTAGCGCAAATTTATGTGAAGGAGTATGTGCGTATCTGGCATAGAGCATCGTTGTAACAATTGCGCCAGGACCGGCGAGTAGGGGAGTGCCGATGGGGACCATCGCGATATTGAGATGATCAGGATTCTTTTCGTCGGAAGAAGCTGTGCCGGTTAGCAGTTGCATTGAAGTAAGGAAGAGCAAAAATCCGCCAGCACCCTGGAGAGCGCTCAGAGAGATATGAAGATAGTTGAGAATAATTTGACCGAAGATGGCAAAGGTGCAGATGATCAGTAATGAGGAAGTCGCGCCTTGGAGAGCTAGCTTGCGCTGAACCCTTTTCTCCCGATTACCAACAAGGCTAAGAAAGATAGGAACCGCTCCAACAGGATCAAGAATCACAAAGAGGGTGATGAGAGCCTGTAAGCCAAAAGTGAAAGAGGAGACAGTTTCTAAATTATTCATACATTAATGCTCTCATACGAGAGAGCCCGTTCTACAATTGAACTATGAAAGCGCCTCAAAGCCCTCGCAGAACCTCTCGTAAAATCGGCGACAAGAAGATGAGATCCTCTAACTGTGATGTTGTTAATGGAAGAGTAGATCTCTCACGGTATGAAAAATATGATTCCGAATGGCGCGCATTGGGCCTTGCCGCACCAGCCCGCAGAGCTTTAGTAAATGCGAAGATTTATACCTATTCTCATTTAGAGAATAAGACGCGGGCACAAATTTCTGCGCTCCACGGAATGGGGCCGAGTGCAATGACGCGAATTCTCAGAGCTATGCGATCGCGCCGTCTAAAATTCAAAGGCGAGTAAGACTTTATATAAAAAAAAGAAACCCTTGGAGAACCAAGGGTTTCTTTAACGACGGATCTATTAAATGTCGTAGTAGAGCTCAAACTCTGCTGGATGTGGACGAAGGCGAACATAGTCAACTTCTTCCTTGCGCTTCCAAGTAATCCAAGTTTCGATGAGGTCATCGGTGAAGACTCCACCCTTGGTGAGGAAGGCGTGATCCTTTTCGAGATTATCGAGAACTGCATCAAGAGATCCAGGAACTTGTGGAACAAGATTCGCATCGGCTCCTGAAAGTTCATAGATATCCTTATCAACCGGCGCCGCTGGTTCAATCTTGTTTTGAATTCCATCGATACCAGCCATGAGCATCGCCGCGAAAGCGAGATATGGATTCGATGATGGATCTGGGCAACGGAATTCGATGCGCTTTGCTTTGGGATTAGAACCAGTAATTGGAATACGGATACATGCAGAACGGTTACGCGCCGAGTATGCGAGATTAACCGGAGCTTCATAGCCAGGAACAAGGCGACGGTATGAATTAACAGTTGGGTTGGTGAAAGCAAGCAATGAAGGAGCGTGCTTCAACAAACCACCGATATACCAACGTGCCAAATCGGAGAGATCGCCATACTTGCCAGCTTCGAAGAAGAGTGGCTTTCCATCCTTCCAGAGAGATTGGTGAACGTGCATGCCTGAACCATTGTCGCCGAAGAGTGGCTTTGGCATAAATGTCGCTGTCTTGCCGTTCTGCCAAGCCACGTTCTTAACAACATACTTAAATTTCATGATGTCATCGCCAGCTGTTTCGATATCGCTGAATCGATAGTTAATTTCCATTTGACCAGCAGTACCAACTTCGTGATGCGAACGTTCAACATCAAGACCGACTTCGCCGAGCTTCATGACGATTTCATCGCGAAGATCTGCAAACTGATCTGTTGGAGAAACTGGGAAATAGCCACCTTTAATGCGTGTGCGGTAGCCGCGACCTGGTGTGCCATCGGCATCAAATTCTTCACCACGGTTCCACCAACCTTCGTAAGAGTCGATGTGGTGGTAGGACTCGTTCATGCCGGTAGAGAAACGAATCGCATCAAAGATATAGAACTCTGCTTCTGGAGCGAAGAACGCAGTATCAGCAATTCCAGTCGAACGTAAGTATTCAACAGCTTTCGTGACAATGCCTCGAGGATCGCGAGAATATGGTGTGTCATCAATTGGATTGTGAACGGAGAAGAGAATGATCAAAGTCTTCTCTTTGCGGAACGGATCCAAATAAGCAGATGACGGAATAGGGAGCAACTTCATATCAGATTCGTGAATTGACTGGAATCCACGAATTGATGACCCATCAAACATCAACCCATCGGTAAATGCAGCTTCATCAAATGCAGCAGCAGGAACGTTGAAGTGATGTTGAATGCCTGGAAGATCGATAAAGCGAACGTCAATGAGTTTGACATCGTTCTTCTTGATGAAATCAAAGATTTCAGCAGAGTTCTTAAACATGTTTCTCCAATTTAGAATCAAGGATTGGTAGAACTGTGAATTTTCGGCGCAGCGACGAGCCGTATGGGTAGAACTCTAGGGCGCTGGCGTAAAAGAGCCATAACTGACGTGTTACAAATATGTTTCAGGCTCACCTCGAAGGTAGCCTTTGGGCGTGAGTTACCCCTCAGCCTCTTTGATAGCTGGCCTTGGCAGACGTTATTTGGCCCTCATGGTCGACTCAAGCCTGTCGTGGCTCATCGCCCAATGGATTGAACCCGCTCATGCTGGCAGACGCTTGGCGCTTCAAATGGGAATTCTCTTTGCAGAGAAATCATTACTCACCTTTCTTCAAGGCGGATCATTTGGGCAGCGATTATTCAAATTGAAGGTAATTGATTCCCAAACAGGGAGTGCGCCGACCCCAGCTCGAATTGCACTTCGCACCTTGATGGTCTTGCTTGTTATTCCAGCCTTATTCACTCACGATGGCAGGCGAGTGCACGACATAATTTCTCGAACCATTGTCGTAAAAAATATTTAAGAAATTACATTCTTCCTTTAGGTGCACGGGTTGGTATTGGGCCCTTAGGTAGCGGAATATTCATTCCACCCACTGCCTTGAGTCGCGAGCGAACTTCGCGAACTTGATTGTTATTCAGCTTCTTTGGAAACTTCTTGAGATGCTTTTGCAATTTCTTAAGAGGTACTTCACCTTCACCGTTACCGACAATGAGTTCAAATACGGGCACTCCTGGAACAAAACGCTCTACCTTGCGTTTTTCATCGCTCAGCATTTGGCGTACAGCATGATGAGATCCCTCACCAGTTAAAACAATTCCGCAACGGCCAGCAGAACGATGAACCATATCCTGATTCTTATTTACTACCACAGCCGGGGTAGTTGTGAAGCCGCGACGAATTCCCATGAGAACGGATGCGCCAGCACCGATTTGTCCTTCAATAGATGAAAATGCAGCAGTGTTAGCAAAGCGTGTGAACATAAAGAAAGAAATGAGAAGTGCAATCGGAATGAAAATAATTGCAAAGTAAACAGGATGGCCAACACCTGATCCGACGAATATGCCTGCAATTTCTACAAGGATGAATGCAGTAGCGCAATAAATGAGAGAGGTCGGATTCTCGCGTTTGACTAAGCCAAAGGCATCTTTAATAACTTGAAGCTGCCCGCCACCAGCAGACTTCTCCTTCTTTGCTTTGTTTCTACGAAATAGCGCCATGATTACGCATGCCCTTCTTCTCGCTCTGCATCTTTTAATGCCTTACGTCGTGCGCTCTCAGCTTGTGCTTGCTCGAGAGTTGGAGCTGTGCCACCAAGTCTGGCCGGCCCCCACCAGTGTCCAACAGGAGAGTCAGGATAGCTTTCCTGAAGTTGTTGAAGCAGGGCTGAAATCTTGCCATGAAGTCTTACCTCTTCTTGAATGACATCAGCATCTTTAGCTACTAAATATGGTTCGCCATATGCAATATATATAGCAACTTTGCTACGGCCTAGTTGAGGTTTATGTCCCTTTGTAAGAACTCTTTGGCTACCCCAGAGAGCCACGGGAATAACGGGAACACCAGCACCCTGTGCGAGCCTGATAGCTCCAGATTTAATTTCTTTCACTTCCCAGCTGAGGGAGATAGTCGCTTCGGGAAATATACCTACAAGTTCGCCTGCGCGAAGTGCTCGCATTGCAGCGACAAGAGAAGTAGAACCTTTGTCGCGATCAACGGATATATGTCCCATTCCGCGCATAAGAGGTCCCGCAATTTTGTTATCAAAAATCTCTTTCTTTGCCATAAAACGGATATACCGCTTTTTTGGCACTGCAGGAGTGCCTATAAGAGCAAAATCCAGATAGCTGATGTGATTGCTAGCAATGATTGCTCCACCAGTTGTTGGAATATTTTCGGTGCCAAAAAATTTAAATTTCAATCCAAACCATTTCCAAAGCGCTTCAAAGAGCAAGACAATTGGACGGTAGACGAGTCGATCTTTCACTTTGGATTTATCTGGCGACATTGGCACGTTTCTCCAACGCCTGTTTGTAAAGACGTCCAGCTCTATAGCTTGAACGAACGAGAGGGCCGCTCATCACTCCAAGGAAGCCTATTTCCTCAGCTTCTCTTGCGAGAGCAACAAATACTTCCGGCTTAATCCAATCCATAACTGGATGATGCTTTGGGGTAGGTCTGAGATATTGAGTAATTGTGATCAAATCACAGCCTGCTTCATGCAAATCTTGAAGCGCCTTCGAGACCTCTTCCAAAGTTTCGCCCATTCCTAGAATGAGATTGGATTTTGTGATTAACCCGAATTCACGCGCTTGCGTGATTACATCCAGCGATCTCTCATAGCGGAATGCGGGGCGAATCTCCTTAAAAATGCGCGGAACTGTCTCTAAGTTATGAGCAAATACTTCTGGTCGCGATTCAAATACTTGTCCAAGCAACTCGGGCTTGCCACTGAAATCAGGGGCCAACATTTCAACGCCAGTCCCTGGATTTAATTCATGTATCTCGCGGATCGTTTGAGCGTAAAGCCATGCGCCTTCATCCTCTAAGTCATCACGGGTAACACCTGTAATCGTCGCGTACTTGAGCTCCATAGAGCGCACAGATTCTGCAACACGACGCGGCTCATCTCTATCGAGTGGAAGCGGCTTTCCCGTATCGATATTGCAAAAATCGCAACGTCTGGTGCAGCGGTCACCGCCAATTAGGAATGTTGCTTCGCGATCTTCCCAACATTCAAAAATATTTGGGCAGGCTGCCTCTTGGCAGACAGTGTGGAGTCCTTCTCGTGATACTCGCGAGCGTATATCTGAATATTCAGGACCCATCTTCGCTCGAGTCTTAATCCATTCAGGCTTTCGCTCAATGGGAACAGCAGCATTGCGAGCTTCAATCCGCAGAAGTTTGCGACCGTCTGGATTCATTTTTGTTTGGCCTCTGCAATCGGCGCAAGCGCTTCATACATGTAACGTTCAACAACTGGAGTAACTTCATCCAGAGTTATCGCTCTACCTAATTCAGCGCTCATGGACGTAACGCCTGCATCGCTTATGCCGCAAGGAATAATGCGATTGAAGGCGCTGAGATCTGGGTTAACGTTAAGAGCAAAACCATGCATGGTGACGCCTTGCGCTACACGAATTCCGATTGCTGCAATTTTTCGGTCGCCTTTTTCATCTCGAAGCCATACACCACTTCGGTCACAATATTGCTCACCGACAATTCCAAATTCTTTTAGAACATTGATGAGCGCCTTTTCAATAACTCGCACAAAACCCACCACTTCATTCCGATTTTTCAAACGGATAATGGGATACCCAACAAGTTGTCCTTCACCATGCCATGTAATTTTTCCGCCTCGGTCAACATCGATAACGGGAGTTCCATCAAGGGGGCGTTCGTGTTGCTCAGTTCTGCGGCCAGCTGTATAGACAGATGGGTGTTCTAGAAGAATTAAAGTGTTGGGGCGATAGCCCGTTGCTACTTCGCCATGTATTTTGCGCTGACTTTCCAGTGCAGTCTCGTACTCAACCAAGCCCTGCTTGATGAGGGCGATAGGCGCATCCGTCACAATTGGTGGCACGTCTATAAGCCTAATAGACTGCCCCGAAAGCGTTAAATCGAGGAGTCATATGTTCGGGTTCAAGGGAAAGTCGGCTGCTGGTGTGAAGGGGCGTAAACCTCTTTGGGTGGCAATTGTCACTGTTTTGGCGTGGTTTGTTATCTCTGGAGTGGCGGGACCGCTCTACGGCAATCTCTCGTCGGTTCAAAAGAATGACAATGCGGATTACCTACCAACCACTGTTGAATCCCAAGCTTTCAGCAACGAATATAAAGCTTTTGCTGCTAATGCGAACCGAACCCTTCCTGCAATTCTTCTTTACACTGGAGAAGTCACACCGGCGAAGATTGCAGCAGCAACCGCATTCCTCAACTCCGTGGGCAATAAGCCTCTCGTTACACGAGAGGGTAAAGCACTTGATGGCGTCAATAAAAAAATTGGCGACTATTTAACTCCCGGACAAATCGCGGCGTTTCCATCTCAAGATGGCAAGGCTCTATTGGCAAACGTTCCATTCGATAACTCGTATGCCGGCAAGATGTTGGCTAATAAGAAACCTGCTCTTCCTGCAGTTGTAGATTCCATTCGTTTCTATTCAGATCAATTTGCTAAAACCCAAGCATTTACATCACATGTCACTGGCTTTGCAGCGATATTTGCTGATCTGTTTGGAGCATTTGGTGGAATCGATACAACCCTTCTCTTTACAACAGTTATTGTGGTTGCAACTATTTTGATTTTTGTCTACAGGTCGCCAGTGCTTTGGATACTTCCGCTCTTCTCAGCTCTTATGGCAGAGGTCATGGCTGGTGGAATTATTTATACACTCGCTAAGCGCGACATCATTACTTTGGATGGACAGTCACAAGGAATTCTCTCCGTCTTAGTCATTGGCGCCGCAACCGATTACGCACTTCTGCTAATCGCTCGCTATCGCGAAGAACTTCATCTACACGATTCTAAATTTGAAGCTATGAAGAAGGCCTGGCGAGGCGTCGTTGAGCCGATTATTGCTTCGGGCTCGACAGTGACCATCGGTCTGCTCACTCTTCTCTTGGCACAGTTGAAAAACAGCCAAGGACTCGGACCTGTCGGGGCAATCGGAATCATCTGCTCGATGTTTACTATTTTGACTCTACTTCCGGCCCTGCTCGTAATCTTCGGCCGTTGGATTTTCTGGCCTCGCATTCCACGCCATGATGACAAGGATGAAAAACTCACTGGGTTGTGGTCGAAAGTTGCAAAAGCCACAGCTGCCCATCCAAAGAGGTTCGCAGTAATTACAGCTCTTGTTCTTATGGGCATGTCGCTCTCGGTGGGTCAGCTCAAGGCAACTGGAATCTCAGTCACCGATTCCTTCACTGGTAATCCAGAATCTCTTGTTGGACAAAAGATTTTGGTTCAGCATTTCCCAGGTGGCGAATCACAACCAACTCAGATACTTGTTGAACAGGGGAAGGCGGCTGAAATTGCTGCCGCACTTCAAGGTATAAAGGGAGTTGCAAGTGTTACTCCGGAAGTAACCCAACCTAAGTCACCGACAGATGTACCAGTTGTGAAGACTGTTAATGGAAATGTCGTCCTCGATGCCGTATTGGAATATCCAGCTGATTCACCTCAGTCGCGTGATCTTGTCCCACAACTTAGAAAAGTTGTTCATTCCATACAGCCGAGTGCACTAGTTGGCGGTATTTCTGCAACTTTTTATGATGTGGATCGCGCCTCGCAACGAGATCGCAATGTGATTATCCCAATCGTGCTTGTCATTATTGCCATAATCCTAGGGTTGCTACTGCGTTCAATTGTGGCCTCCTTTGTATTGCTTGCAACCGTCATTCTCTCCTTTGTGGCAACACTGGGAGTTTCAGGGTTTGTCTTCGAAC
>CAYRJB010000041.1:5546-10273 GCA_964424485.1 uncultured Actinomycetes bacterium | reverse complement strand
ATTTGGAATGGGACTCGAACGTACTTTGATGGTCCGTCAAGGTATCAAAGATATGCATGACATAGTTGAAGGCGATATTCGCATGAGCCAGTCTTTCGGATTGGGGTTGTAATGCGCGCACCACGTTCTTGGCTTAAAGAATTTGTACCAATTCCTGAAACGATTTCCGATCAAGAAATAGCCGATGCCTTTGTACGTGTTGGTTTTGAAGTTGAAGAAGTTATCGTTCAAGGCGATGGTTTGACTGGACCCTTAGTTGTGGGTCAAGTACTTTCATTTGAAATAGTCGAAGGTGTTAAGAAGCCAATTCGCTATGTCGAACTCAATTGCGGTGAAGACTCCTCACGATTTGTTATCTGCGGAGCTCAAAATTTCAATATTGGCGATTTAGTGGTTGTCTCCCTCCCGGGGGCTGTTTTACCCGGGGGCTTTGCCATAAGTGCGCGGGAAACGTATGGCAAAACTTCTAATGGAATGATTTGTAGTGCAAAAGAATTGGGACTTGGGGATGATCACTCCGGAATCATCGTCTTGCCGGCCGGCTGTGCGTTGCCGGGAGAAGATGCTTCGAGCCTTTTGGAAGTTAAGGATACGATTTTTGATGTAGCCGTAAATCCAGATCGCGGCTATGCATTGAGCATTCGCGGGCTAGCAAGAGAGATTGCTGCTGCACTTTCATTGCCATTTACCGATCCCACATCTCTCGTAGATACGAATTTTAAAGATTCTGGAACTCCTGTCTCAGCAAAGATTGAAGATGGCGCAATGGTGATGTATCTGCGCACCATCAAAGGTTTTGATCCTGCAAAGACTTCACCTCTTTGGATGCGGCGCCGCATCGAGAAAATCGGTATGCGTTCGATTTCGCTTGCAGTGGATATCACCAATTATGTAATGATGGAACTTGGACAACCTTTACATGCATTCGACGCAGCAAAGATCGACGGCGGCCTCGTTATTCGTCGGGCAGGTAAGGATGGGAAGTTCACTACCCTTGATGGACAAGAGCGCACGCTTGCGCCTGATAATTTGGTTGTAGCCGACAATAAACATCCCTTGGCCCTTGCTGGAACTATGGGCGGACTTGATTCTGAAATCACAGAGACAACATCGACGATAACTCTAGAAGCTGTGAGATTTGATCCCATTTCAATTGCCAAGAATTCGCGTTTCCATAAGCTCTCAACCGAAGCCTCACGGCGCTTTGAGCGCGCTGTTGACCCGGCACTAGCTGAAATTGCATCAGCACGAGCAACGCGCATGTTGATGGAGCTCGGAGGAGCTACCTACGTAGGCACATCAGTAGCAGGAAAGATCCACTCTCCAGAGGCAATCACCCTTTCGCATGGATATATTTCCAATCGCATTGGCCTAGAAATTGATGCGTCTATCATTGCTCGAACTCTTGAATTGGTCGGTTGCACCATTATTGGTGACCGAATTACGCCTCCAACATGGCGCCCAGATCTCAAAACAGAGGCAGACCTCTCTGAAGAAGTAGCTCGCAATATTGGGTACGACAAGATTCCATCCATCGTTCCTGAAAGGAAAACGTCAGCAGAGCTCTCGCCGAAACAGAAACGACGTCGCGTACTTGCGCAATCGCTCGTGGCGCGGGGCTACGCCGAAGTTCTCACCTTTCCATTTGTAAATGAAGATCTCATCACCCGTATGGGTTTTGTAGGTGCCAGGGCTGCTTCATATAAATTAGCAAATCCGATGTCAGAAGATGCTCCATGGCTTCGTCCACATCTCTTACCAGGATTGCTGGATGCAGCTAGGCGAAATTACAGTCGGGGATTTAAGAATTTCTCACTCTTTGAAATGGGTTCGATATTCCGCAAATCCATTGAACTTGGAGTCGGCACATTCCCTGAAGTAGGAATGCGACCAACCCAAGCAATTATCGAAAAGATCTTTGCAGAGGTACCAACCCAGCTCGACTTTGTTTGTGGTGTATTGGTTGGCTCAACAGGCGATGAAACATGGAGAAATATTTCCCGTCGATATGACTGGGCGGATGCAATAACCGAGGTTGAAGATATCTTGCGTATGCTCAATCTTGAGTGGGAAGTGGAACGTTCGAATCTTGCTCCATGGCACCCAGGTCGTTGCGCCGAATTCAAAGTGAATGGCGTAGCGATTGCACATGCCGGCGAATTACACCCGCGAGTAATTTCTGAATTTACACTTCCTCCTCGAAGTGCTGCATGGGGAATCAATTTAGATCTACTTCCTTTGTCACCCTTGGTTACTCCAAAACCAGTCGGAGTTATGCCCGCCACCATTCAAGATGTTGCACTCGTTGTTAGCACTACGCAATCTGCTGGAGAAGTTGAATCCGCTTTACGTGATGGTGCAGGAGAGCTTCTAGAATCAATCACGCTCTTTGATCGATATGACGCGATAGGAGATTCAAAAGTGTCTCTTGCATTCACTTTGGTGTTTAGAGCGCCGGATAGAACGCTCACAGGAGAGGAAGTCGCCGGATATCGCGAGTCTGCTGTTGCCGAGGCTGCGAAGCGGTGCGGAGCTATTCTCAGAACTTGATGTAAGTAGATGCATAAATATGCACGATTTCGAATATTTATGCATAATCGCCATCCTGTTGTAGGATTTCCTCATGAAGGTGGGAATTGTTGGAGCGTCCGGATACTCTGGCGGAGAGTTGCTCAAACTCTTAGTTAACCATTCGAAGTTTGAAGTTACTTATATCGCAGCTGGAACGAGCTCGGGGGAGAGCATTACATCCTTACATCCCCATTTAACAATGTTTGATGGGCAGAAGTTTGCATCTACAGATCTGGCTGGAATGTCTGAGTGCGATTTGCTCTTTTTTGCCCTACCTCATGGCGAATCGGCAAAATGGATTTCGCAACTCGCTGATGGCGTCAAGGTAGTAGATCTTGGCGCGGATTTTAGGCTCACAAGCAAAGAGCAATGGAGTAAATATTACGGTGGCGAATACGCAGGATCACTTCCATATGCTCTGCCCGAACTGCCGGGAGCTAGGGCTCTCATAGCATCAAGCAATCGAGTTGCTAATCCTGGATGTTATGCAACTTCAATTATCTTGGGCGCTTTACCGGCCGTTGCTCATAATCTTATTCACAGTGAAGATATTGTGGTTGTTGCGGCCAGTGGAACAACAGGCGCAGGCAGGAGCGCAAAGATCAACCTTTCCGCAAGTGAGGTTATGGGTTCTCTATCTTCATATAAATTTGGTGGTGTTCATCAGCACACTCCTGAAATAGAACAGGCACTTTCATCAGCAACGGGTAAGAACGTTTCGATCTCTTTCACGCCGATTTTGGCACCTATGCCCCGTGGAATTTTGACGACTATTACATCAAAATTGACCGAGCCACTTACAACAAAAAGAGCACATGAGATTTATTCTGAAGCTTTTGATGGAGAGGCTTTTGTACATATTTTGCCTCACGGAACCCTTCCACAGACTAACGCTGTTAACGGAACGAATTCGATTCATATGCAGATTGCAGTCGATGAACACACAAATAGACTCGTCATATCTGTAGCTATCGATAATTTGGGCAAGGGTGCGGCACATCAAGCGCTTCAAAATGCAAATATTATGTGTGGATATCCCGAGGATGAAGGATTGCCGTTATGACAACTCTTCCTCAAGGTTTTAGTGGAGCCGGTGTAGCAGTAGGTATAAAGAAATCCGGAGATCGCGACCTGGCTTTAATCGTAAATAATGGGCCTCAGAAATTTGCAACTGCAGTATTCACCAGTAATCGAATTGAAGCAGCTCCAGTTACCTGGTCAAGGCAAGTTGTTCGAGATTACGAAGTTTCAGCCATCATTCTCAATAGTGGGGGAGCAAATGCATGTACAGGGCCTGAAGGCTTTGCAGATACTCACAAGACTGCTGAAACTGTAGCCAATAAACTCAATCTGAATGCAGGAGATGTG
This sequence comes from uncultured Actinomycetes bacterium, assembly GCA_964424485.1. Lineage (GTDB taxonomy): Bacteria > Actinomycetota > Actinomycetes > Nanopelagicales > Nanopelagicaceae > PALSA-747. The sequence continues at coordinate 6,334 of CAYRJB010000041.1, read as the reverse complement.
ATTGTCTGTTCGACGGGCTTGATTGGTGTACGTCTGCCAATGGATAAGGTGCTATCCGGAATTGATTCTGCAATAGATCATTTAGATTCAGAGAACGCAGAGCAATTAGCCGAAGCGATTATGACAACTGATAGTAAATCTAAGTACATTTCAATCGAGTCACACGGAGCTAAATTTTTCGGAATTGCAAAAGGTGCTGGCATGCTTGCCCCGTCACTGGCGACGATGCTCTCGGTGATCACTACCGATGCAGTTGTAGATTCGAAGAGTGCAGATGAAATTTTCCGGAAAGTGTGTTCGGAAACTTTTGATCGCATTGACTCTGATGGTTGCATGTCAACCAATGACACTGTCACGTTGATGGCATCGGGAGCGAGTGGTGTTGCGCTGACACCAGATCAGCTTTACGAGGCGCTTTACGAAATATGCGACTACCTCTCTAAAGAACTTATTGGAGATGCGGAGGGACATACAAAAATAGTTGAGATTGTTACTAGAAACGCTGCCACTGTCGAGGATGCAGTTGAGGTAGGGCGCAGTTGTGCGAGAAATAATCTTTTGAAATGCGCGCTCAATGGAGAAGATCCCAATTGGGGGAGAGTACTTGCTGCAATAGGCACAACCAAGGCAGTCTTTGATCCTCTTCTCATAGATGTATCGCTCAATGGCATCATGGTCTGTAAAAGCGCAGGTGTGGGTGAAGATCGTGATTTATGTGATCTTTCTGGACAGAGAATTCGAATTGAAATTGATCTCAAGGCTGGAAAAGAAGAGGCCACAATTTGGAC
>CAYRJB010000041.1:0-5446 GCA_964424485.1 uncultured Actinomycetes bacterium | reverse complement strand
CAAAAAGTGTTATCGGGCCAAGTACTGAGAACTTTGGTGAACCAATTGATTGGTTATGGGGTCAACGCAGTTGGAATTTCGGCTGGAGATGGCGCGACCATACGTGCAACAAAAATGGCACCACTAGTAGATGGCAAACCCATTGATATTGGTTTAGTTGGAGATGCAACCCAGTGCAATGGCTCCTTTCTCTCGCTGTTGCTTGAAAATGGCTATCTTCCAGTGGTATCTCCAGTTGGGGTTTCATCGGAAGGAGAAGGACTTAATCTCAATGGTGATCTAGCCGCAGGTGCAATAGCTGGAGTTCTTAACGCAGATGAAGCGATTTTCATGACTGATGTCGAGGGAATTTATCGAAATTACCCAGATCCAACTTCAATTATTTCTTCAATGACATCTGAGGAATTACGTGCAATGCAACCAGCGTTTGCAGCTGGAATGATTCCTAAATCGAAAGCTGCGTTAGCTGCGCTGGATTCTGGAGCTAAGACTGCACGTGTTATCAATGGAAAGGTTCCTACGAATTTGAAGAATGCACTCAACGGTAAAGGTGGGACCGTGATCACTCATGGCTAGGAAAATTGTCAAAGAATCTAATGCATCGCAAATTTCTCGTTGGCAAGAATCTCTTGAAGGCAACTATGGAACTCCGTCCATTTCGCTTTTACGCGGTAAGGGCTCTTGGGTTTGGGATAAAGATGGAAACAAGTACCTGGACATGCTAGGTGGAATTGCAACTAATTTACTTGGTCATGCAAACCAATCGATTGCAAATGCGGTATCAAAACAAATTCGAACACTTTCTCACACTAGCAATTTTTATGCTCATGAAAATGTAATTTTGCTTGCTGAGAAATTAAAATCGATATCCAAACTTGCAGATGCACGAGTATTCTTCTGCAACTCAGGAGCGGAGGCTAATGAGGCTGCTCTTAAGATCTCACGTCTTACCGGTAGAACAAGAATAGTTTCAACTCACGGCGGATTTCACGGGCGCACGATGGGTGCTCTCTCACTCACTGGACAACCCTCTAAAAGGGCTCCATTTATTCCACTGCTCAAGGGTGTCAAGTTTGTTCCCTTTGGTGACGTTAAGGCAATGGAGCGAGCAATTACAACAAAGGTCGCTATGGTAATTATCGAGCCGATTCAAGGTGAGAATGGTGTTGTTGTACCTCCTGCTGGTTATCTACAAGCTATTCGCCAGCGTTGTAATGAAACCGGAACTTTGCTCTGTATTGACGCGGTACAAACAGGTATGGGGCGCACAGGGCAATGGTTTGGATTTGAATCTGAAAATATCAAGCCCGATTTGATAACGATGGCCAAGGGCCTCGGCGGGGGGCTGCCATTAGGCGCAATCATCATTAATTCACAGAAGCACTTTTCTGTCGGAGATCATGGGAGCACGTTCGGAGGTAATCCGGTTACCACCGCAGCCGCACTCGCCACAATCAAGGAGATAGAAACAAAGAAATTGATGGCCAATGCGACGCGCTTAGAAAAAATCATAAAGCAATCGCTTTCCAAGATTTCAGAGGTGGATCACGTCCGAGGTAAGGGACTTTTAATCGGAATTGTGCTGAAAGATTCAAATGCAAAAGATGTTGCGTCACGCTTGCTTGCTCTTGGTGTACTTGTCAATGCGCCACAGGCTAATGTCATTCGACTTGCTCCAGCACTCAATCTCACCATGAATGAGTTGAAAGCATTTCTTAAGAAATTTGAAGTTGCAGTGAAGGCGGCAAACAATGAATAGGACTTCTCCTGTATCGCCTGAACTTCGAAAGGCACTTGTAACGCGCCTCATTCAGCACGAAGTTATTGATTCTCAAGAAGCTCTGGTCAAGGCGCTCAAAAGAGAAGGAGTGCGCGTTACTCAAGCTACAGCTAGTAGAGACTTGCTTGAGATTGGTGCTCAACGTGGAAAAGATCGCCAGGGAGTTGTGCGATATAGCTTGCCAGAAGGTGGGACGCAGTCGACATCAAGCGCCCAACTTATCGACGCCCAAGCAAGCGCAAATCTTGCAGTTCTTCGTACTCAACCGGGAGCAGCAGGACTACTCGCATCATCACTCGATAAGAGTGATATTCCAGGTTTGATTGGAACTATTGCAGGAGATGATACGGTGGTTGCAATCTCCAAATCTGCTACAGGTGGAGCTCGACTTATCAAGGAAATTCAAAACTTTGTAGCGAACAATTCAGTAAAATCTTCATCGAAGCGGAGGAAGTAATGGCACTGTGGGGCGGACGATTTGCAGTTGGACCAGCTGAATCAGTAGTTGCTCTGTCGCGTAGCGTTCAATTCGATTGGCGCCTTGCCCCTTATGACATCCGAGTCAACATCGCTCATGTCCATGGTCTCGAACGTTCTGGGCTCCTTTCCAAAGATGAGATGAAAAAAATTACCGACGCGCTTCGAACATTACAATCAGAAATTCTGTCGGGTGTTTTTACGTATAACGATGCTGACGAAGATGTGCATAGCGCCATTGAGAGAGGTCTCTTTTCAAAAATCGGTGAACTCGCAGGGGCATTCCGTGCAGGGCGTTCACGTAATGATTTGGTGGCTACAGATTTCAAGCTTTACTGCATTGATAATCTCATTGAATTAGGCCAGTCATTGACGATCTTGGTTGACGCGCTTAATTCGGCCGCAAAGGAAACATTAGATCTTCTTGCACCCGGCTTTACACATTATCAACATGCACAACCCATCTCATTTGGACATGAAATTGCAAAACACTCACATGCATTCCTGCGTGATATTTCCAGAATAGGGGATTGGATAAAGAGAAACGCTATAAGCCCATTAGGTTCAGGTGCGCTGGCAGGATCGGCTCTTCAACTAGATCCTGAGAAGAGCGCAGAAGAATTAGGCTTCAATGGAGTTCATGGAAATTCGATTGATGCAGTGAGCGATCGCGATTGGGTCAATGAACTTCTTTTCATTGCTGCAGAAATTGGAGTTCACCTTTCTCGGTTAGGTGAAGAATTCACTCTCTGGGCTTCTACCGAATTTGGCTGGATCACGTTAGACGATGCTTTTTCAACCGGATCATCTATCATGCCTCAAAAGAAGAATCCGGATATTGCTGAATTGGCACGAGGAAAATCAGGAAGACTTATCGGTAATTTAACAACGCTCCTTGTTGTTTCCAAAGGTTTGGCCTTTGCTTATAACCGTGATCTCCAAGAGGATAAAGAGCCTGTATTCGATTCTTTTGAAACCTTAGAACTTCTTATTCCTGCAGTTGTTGGGATGATTCAAACGGTTAAGTTCAATAGAGAAAAGATCTCATCCGGTGCTATCAAGGGCCATGCTTTAGCAACCGAGATTGCCGACTACTTAGCGCGTCAAGGAGTTCCATTTTCCACAGCGCATGAGATTAGCGGCGCATGTGTGAAGAAGGCGGAATCTCTTGGGTGCGATGTCCATGAACTGAGTGATGCCGATCTTTCAGCAATCGATACCCGACTTGATGAATCACTTCGAAAATTTCTTACAGCTGAAGGCGCATTATCGTCGAGGACTTCCTCCCTCTCTGCTTCACCAAAGTCAGTAGAAGGGCAGCTTTCGGCACTTTCTCGAAACTTGAAAGAGGCTTCAGCCTGGATTTCGCGCGAGAGAAAGAGCTTTTCAGGCATGATGTCCTCATGACAAGCGCCCTACTTGCTGATTTGGAATGGCGTGGTCTGATTGCACAAACCACAGACCGCGCTGCGTTGGAAAAGGATCTCAGCGCTGGACCAATCTCTTTTTATGTCGGGTTTGATCCCACTGCGCCAAGTCTGCATATTGGAAATCTCGCAGTTATCTGCACAATGCGTAGATTCCAACTCGCTGGGCATAAACCAATTCCATTGGTTGGGGGAGCTACTGGATTAGTTGGCGATCCATCTGGGCGGAATGAAGAACGTTCGCTTAATGATACGAAGACTGTAGAAGATTGGGTCGCACGTATACGTAGACAGTTGGAGCATTTTCTTTCATTCGAGGGTGAAAACGCAGCAACTATGGCTAATAATCTGGATTGGACTGCGCCAATTTCCGCTTTAACATTCTTGAGGGATATCGGTAAGCATTTCAGTGTCAACACCATGCTTTCGAAAGATTCTGTTTCATCGAGGTTAGAAGCTGGTGGAATTTCATATACGGAATTTTCCTACCAAATTTTGCAAGCTCTTGATTATCTCGAACTCTACAAATTGCACCATTGCACTTTACAAATGGGCGGCAGTGATCAGTGGGGCAACATGGTTGCCGGTTTAGATCTCATTCGTAAAGTCGCTGGTGGAAGTGGCCATGTTCTGACGATTCCTTTGATTACAAAATCAGATGGCAGCAAATTTGGAAAGACGGCTAGTGGATCTGTTTGGCTTGATCCAGAAATGACCTCGCCTTATGCTTTCTTCCAATTCTGGATTGGTGTTGAAGATGCAGATGTCGAAAAGTTGTTGAAGACATTTTCGTTTAAATCTCATGAAGAAATTGAAACGTTACTTGAATCGTTGCGGACTAATCCAGGAGCGCGAGAAGCCCATCGCGCACTTGCTCGCGAGCTCACAACCCTCGTTCACGGAGAACATGAAGCCTCTCAAGCTGAAGCAGCTGCTAAAGCACTCTTTGGACAGGGCGATCTCAGTGCTCTTGATGAAAAAACATTAGCTTCAGCCCTTTCACAATTACCCCGTGTTGAAATAAAGAAAAGCGAATCGATCCCAACGTGGGTAGATTTGTTAGCAGCTACAGGCGTTGTAGATTCGAAATCAGCCGCCCGCCGCATTGTGAAAGAAGGAGGGGCTTATCTCAATAACGAGAAAATTGACGGTGAGGATTTCACCCCCGCCCCAGAAAAGGCTATTTATGGCCGTTTTTTCATCCTCCGCAAGGGAAAAAGGGATCTGGCTGCTGTCGAGTTAAAGTAGTCATATACTGAAAGATTTTCGCAAAGGCTCTAAAACCAGCGTAAAATAATGGTTTTAGAGCATTTTGCTTTGTGCGCCTCAATTAAATCAAAAACCTTCTCCAGGTGGGCAAGGTCACGCCTGAGAAGGGGCCTCCAGGTGACTCCGAATTTGCTTTATTGGTCATCCCTGGTCCATACTTCAGCTCCGCTGCGAATCGGACTGGTCTGTAACAAAAGCCTAGTTTTATGGGGTTCTACCCATACTAGCCACCAGAAAAGGCCGAGCAGCTACCCTCCAATTTGGCGGATTTGACCCTATAGGGCCATGTCCACTAGGTTTGGCGGTCTGCCTCAAAAACAGGTTTTTGCAGCCTGCAAAGATAGGTTTTTGATGCGCGTACGTACCTTGAGAACTCAACAATGTGCACAATCAATGCCAATTTTGGTTTATTGATTTTTCAATAAACCACAATTCCTTTGTTCTTATCGAGAGATGAGTACAAAACAAAAACAATTGGACAAGATAACGAAAT
>CAYRJB010000040.1:0-10313 GCA_964424485.1 uncultured Actinomycetes bacterium | reverse complement strand
ATCCGCTCGATTCAACATCACGTATTTTGGATCCTCGCTACATCGGCGAGCACCACTTCCGTGTTGCAAACCGAGTCAAGCAGATTCTTCAGCGCTACAAAGATCTCCAAGACATCATCGCGATTCTTGGTATCGACGAACTTTCTGAAGAAGATCGCATTCTCGTAGGACGTGCACGTCGTATCCAGCGCTTCCTTTCACAGAACACATTCGTTGCAAAGGTCTTTACAGGTATCGATGGTTCCTTCGTTCCATTGTCAGAGACAATCGAAGCTTTCGAAGCTTTGGCAGATGGCAAGTACGACCATGTACCTGAGCAGGCATTCTTTATGTGCGGCGGTCTCGATGACGTTGAACGTAAGGCTGCGGAATTGGCGAAGGCATAATTTAAATGTCCTCACTTCTTACTGTTGAAGTTGTTTCACCTGACAAGAGAGTCTGGTCTGGCGAAGCTAAATCAGTCTCAGCTCGTACATTAGAAGGTGATATCGGAATTCTGCCGAATCACGCGCCACTTCTTGGTGTGCTCGTGAATGGTGCGGTTTCAATTAAGGCAGCTGATGGCTCAACAGCAGAATTCACTATTAATGGTGGATTTCTCTCTGTCTCGAATAACCGAGTATCAGTATTGGGTCAGGCTGAGTAGTTCGTTTCAACCTAAATTCTAGAAACCTCCGCACCCATGGCGCGGAGGTTTTCTGCAAAGTGGGTATAGCCACGATCCACGTGATATCCATCTTCAACGATAGTGACGCCATCACTCACAAGTCCAGCAAGTACAAGACCAGCGCCAGCGCGAATATCAGTTGCTGCAACTGGTGCGCCAGAGAGAAGCGGTTGGCCAGTAATAGCAGCGTGATGGCCATCAACTGAAATATTTGCACCCAATCGCTTAAGTTCATTGACGAACATAAAACGACCTTCGAAGACATTTTCAGTAACCATTGCATGCCCATCTGCAATCGCATTCATGCAGATGATCATGGGCTGAAGATCTGTTGGAAAACCAGGATAAGGAAGAGTCGCAACATCAACCGATTTTGGTCGCTGATCCATCTTCACTCGAAATCCATTTTCCGTGGTGGTTACTACAGCTCCTGCGGCAACTATCTTGTCGAGCGGCAATTCAAGATGATCAGCGCGACCATTGATGATCGTGATATCACCCTGAGTCATCGCTGCTGCAAATGCCCAAGTACCAGCGACAATTCGATCGGGAAGAGTGGCATGTTCAGTGGGACTTAATTTTGAAACACCTTGTATGGTGATCGTGGAGCTTCCAAGTCCAGAAATTCTTGCACCCATTGAGTTAAGGAATTCGCCGAGATCTTCAATATCTGGTTCGCGAGCTGCATTTTCAATGATGGTTGTTCCTTCAGCAAGAACCGCGGCAGTCATAATGTTCTCAGTCGCACCCACAGATGGAAAAGGGAGCACGATAGTCGCGCCTTTGAGTCCACGTGGAGCGGTTGCTATGACATAGCCATGTTCATTGTGAGCCTCGGCGCCTAAATCTTTGAGGCCTTGGATATGAAAATCCAAACCTCGGCTACCAATGGCATCTCCACCAGGAAGTGCGACTTCTGCGCGACCTAATCGTGCAAGTAATGGACCAAGCACGTTTATGGAAGCGCGTAGCTTTCTTACTAATTCATATTCAGCGCGATGGCCAGGCACTTCAGGTACCGTGATGGTGATCGTATTTCCATCTGCATCAACATCACATCCCAAACTTTTGAGCAATGCAGACATAATCTCAACATCTGCAATTCGAGGAACATTGTGCAGTGTTGTCTTACCTTCAGCAAGCAGCGCTGCTGCCATTAATTTAAGCGCAGAATTTTTGGCTCCTTCAACGACGACAGAACCAACTAGCCTGGCCGGACCCTGAACTTTGAAGGCGAGATTCTCCATAACAGGCCAATAGTATCGAGAAGTATTTACCAGCGTGAGGTTGTGGGAGTGTAAACAGTAGAAGGAACAGTCTCTGTAGGGGCGCTTATCCAGCATTTCACATTGATTGAGCCAACTGTGAGATTGTATGCAGTCAATTGATTGGCAACTCGCGCAGATAGTGTTGCAGGGTCGAGTTGATCTGCCGCTTGCGAGCTAGTGATTACCTTCGATGCGAGTCGATCGTTGATATCTTGAGTTTCAGCAGCCGTAATCGCTTTAACCAAGATCGAGATCTTGTCACCTGCAATTTGCCTAAGACTCTTTCCTTGGGCAATATAGGAATAAAATTTTTCTTTTGAAATACCAAGTGTCTTCAAAATGACATCTTCGTTTGGGATGAGAGTCTCTGTGCTCACGAGAAAAATTGGAGTAACAGTCTTTGCCTTACTGCCTTTTTCTAGCACTCGAATTTTCCCGTACTCAACGAATTGTGCAATATCAGCGTAATTGGGGCCTGAAACTATGGCATTTACTTCCCAATAAGTGCAATCTGTATTAGAAGCAACATAAACCGCTCCACATGCATCAGCTTCGCATTGATGGACAATACTCGCCAAAGTTTTCTTTGCGCTGAGAAGGCTCACCAAGGATGCGCCAGTTGGGACTAGAGCATAGACGCCATCTTTTTCAACGAAGCCTTTAGGTGGCCAAATTGGTTTCGGAGAAGGTTTGACCGAGACCTTTTTGCGCGGGCGATAAACAACTTTCTTCTTGGTTGTTGCCTTCTTCTTGGTCACACTTGTTGTTGGTTTTTTAACTGTTGTTTTTGCTGTCGCCTTAGCGGTCGGTTGTGGCGTTGGCTTCTTTGTTACAGCACCGTACGCGGGGGAGGTAAGAAGTGAGGTGACGATAATGGCAGCAATGATTTTCTTCATGAATTGCTCCACTTAAATTTCTTCATGGAGAAGAAGACTCCAATGACAGTCCAAACGATAAGAATCAGCAATGAGCGAGAGTATTCCCACGATTTTGCAGCTTCCTGAGAGGCAAAAGAGTCGGGCAAAAAGACTGATCGCATTGACTGTGTAAGCCACTTCAGAGGAAAGATTGCAGCAAATTGTTGCATCCATGATGGCAATTGCGTGAATATGAAAAAGACTCCACTAAAGAATTGAAGAATGATGACAATTGGTGAAACCACTGCCGAAGCGCCTCTGCCACTCTTTGGAATAGCACTAAAAGCAATACCAAGCGCTGTTGAGCAGATACTTCCTATTGAGAGGAAGAGAGTGAAATCTAGCCATTTCGCCGACGTTGCCGGCGCCTTTAATCCGAAGAACGCAATTCCGATTCCCATTAAAAGAATAACCTGGGCGAGCATGCTAAAGAGAACAAGAATGGATTTACCAATAAAGTAAGAAGCTGGCGACATTGGAGTTCCACGTAAACGCTTGAGAGTACCCGCATCTCTCTCCATAGGAATAGTGATGGCAAGCTGTTGAAATCCTGAATTCACCATTCCGGAGGCAATCATGCCTGCGACGAAGTATTGACTAAATTTTACTCCTGGAGCGATTGTGTCTTTAAAGACTGATCCAAAAATAAAGAGAAGGATTACTGGAAAGAAAACTGTAAAAACTACTGATTCGCGCTGGCGAATAAATTGTTTAATCTCTAGAGATCCACGGAGAAGTCCTATGCGCACTACATTCATTCAACTTCTCCTATGAGTTTGAGATAAATATCCTCAAGAGTGGGCCTTATGACTTGAAGTTCTGGAACTTCGCCACCGAATTTGGATACAAGGTCGCCAACGACCTGAGATGGATAATCACTTTCAACCGAACGAGTCTGACCGTTTTCTGCCCAGCTGATTGTTGCTTTTGCGTTTGCCCTATTTCCCAAATTTTCTGGTGTAGAAATTTCTACAATCTTGCCTTGTGCGATGACGCCAACACGATCTGCCAGCTCCTCTGCTTCATCTAAGTAGTGAGTCGTGAGAAGAATAGTCATGCCCTCCTCATTCAAAGTTTGAATGAGTTTCCAAAATTCTCGTCTTGCTTTAGGGTCAAATCCGGTTGTTGGTTCATCAAGGAAGAGAAGCTCTGGATTTCCAATGATGCCAAGGGCTACATCCAAGCGCCTTCGTTGTCCCCCTGAGAGAGTGTGGACTAAGGAGCTCTCTTTTTCGGTGAGCCCCGTCTCTTCTAAAACATCACGAACATCTCTTGGATTGGAGTAGTACTGTGCAAAGTGAGCGAGCACATCGCGTACGGAGAGCTCACCAACGTCGCTTGAATTTTGAAGCACAATGCCTATTTTTTCTCGCCACAAATATTTATCACTGCCAAGGTCGCCAGGATCTTTTCCAAGTACCGAAACTTCGCCAAGAGTGCGAGAGCGGAAACCTTCGAGAATTTCGATGGTGGTGGTTTTTCCTGCTCCATTGGGACCAAGCAGAGCGAAGATCTCACCCTTCTGTATCGATAGGGAGATGCCATCAACTGCATTGAAATCTTTATAAGACTTCACCAAGTTGGTGATGGATATCGCAAGGGGCGATGCGTTCTGCACCCCGCAATTCTGCCTGTTTGTGCGGGTAAGCAACAAACTAAAAAGTAGAATATTTCTGTGAGTCCTCGTAAAAATCACCCTCAACGTCGAGGCAAGCGTGCGAATAAACCACTTGTATCTGAAGAGGAGAGAGATATCTCTCTAGGAGGCGTGGAGGAGCATGATGAGGGGCTTTATCGAGTCCGAAGAATTACAGGCTCATCTTCAAGCAAGCCTTATCGATGCCCTGGTTGCGATCAACTCATTCCGACTGCGACCCCACATGTTGTCGCATGGCCACATGATGATATTGACTCACGGCGCCACTGGCATACACCATGTTGGAACAAACGAGATAAGCGCAGACCAAATACTGAGCGTTCGCGAAACGCGCCGCGGTTTTAAATTATCTGGTCTTTAACTTAATGAGAGTCTTAATGACTTTATCTGCAAGTGCATTTCTCTTGAATGAAGTGAAATGTATTGGCAGATTGAATTGTGAACTCACAACGGTTCTTGGATATGTAAATTCCAAGAGTCCTTCAAAACCATGAATTCTTCCGTAACCACTATCTTTCACGCCTCCGAACGGGGTCGTGGGCACCGCGGCAAATGAGAATACAGAGTTAATGCTGACCATCCCGCAGTGAAGCTGGTTAGCAATCCTCTCGCCATTCTTTTTGCTAAATACAGCAGCAGCGAGTCCGTAGGAACTCGAGTTTGATAGAGCAATAGCTTCATCCATATTTTCCACTGAGTTAATCGCCAAGGTCGGGCCAAATGTCTCGTCAGTCATCGCGACCGAGTCTTCAGGAACATCAAGCATGATTGTTGGCTTCACATATTTATCTCCGACAGCGTCGACGCCACCAGTAAGAAATGTAGATCCACGGGTTGCGGCATCAGTGATGTGTCGCTGTATGACGGAGAGCTGCGATGGCATCGTCGCAGGGCCATAACTTTTACCTTCGTGAATCGCGGATACTTGGCGTCTGATCTCATCGACAAATTGTTGTCGAACTTTTTCATGCACATAAACTCGTTCCGCCCCAATGCAAGATTGACCTGCATTGGCCATCGCAGACCACAGCGCATATTCAGCTGCAAGTTTGATGTTGGCATCATGATCAACTAAGACTGGATCTTTGCCACCACATTCAAGGACTGCTGGCTTCATCGAAGTAGCGCAAGTTGCTGCGACCTTTTTTGCTGTTCGAGTTGAACCTGTGAAAGATATTTTTCCGACAGATGATGTAGTAAGTGCTTCGCCAGTTTCACCCATTCCAGTGACGACAGTAAAGACATGGGGGAATGGTGTAATTCGTGAAAAAGAATCTCCAAGCCATACTCCAACCGCAGGCGTAAATTCACTTGGTTTGAAAATCACTGTATTGCCGGCTGCCAAGGCATACGCGATTGATCCCATGGGAGTGAAGACTGGATAGTTCCAAGGGCCAATAACTCCCACTGCGCCAAACGGAACGCGTTGAACTTTAGATTTCATATTAAACATCAATAATCCGGATGCGCGTTTGCTGTCAGAGAGAACTTTCTTTGCATTTTTAGCGGCCCAGGAAAGTTGTTCGATGGCAAGAGCTACTTCTAGAGAGGCATCAGAAAGCGGTTTCCCAGTTTCGCGGCTAACAAGTTGTGCTAATTCGTCGGATTGACTTGTGATGTATTTAGCCCATTTTCGCAGAACCTCTTCACGACCGTCATAGCCAAGAGCCTGCCACAAGGGTGCAGCTAAGTTCGCAGCATTCGCGCGAGAGTGAACATCTTCGGCAGTATGAATGGGAAGAGTCGCAATCCGTGAACCATCTCGAGGATCTAAAGAATCAAAGCTTTGCATTGGATAAGGGTAAACTCACTTTGTGCCAGAGTTAATACGCCCAAGCACAATTTTGCCGGCAACTCGAGAAGCCATTCAGCTAACTACTGAGGATGGCTTGCGCCTTATTGGTGAAGTGGCGCGGCCGCTTGGAAAGCGCGCTGCAACCCTAGTGACTCTCCACCCCAATCCAACAGGTGGCGGCATGATGGATAGCCATATATATAAAAAAGCAGCCAACCGCCTTCCTCATATGGCAGGAATAGAGATAGTGCGATTTAACACTCGCGGCACATCAAGTGAAGCTGGTACATCTGAAGGCGCTTATGACGAAGGCAGATCTGAAAAATATGATGTCCAGGCTGGGATTAATTACGCATTTGACGAACTACATGGCGATAATGTCTGGGTCGTAGGTTGGTCATTTGGAACCAACCTTGCTATTTCACATGCTCGTGACCCACGAATTAAAGGCCTCATTCTTCTCAGTCCAACTATGAAATGGTCTACACAAGAAGATTTGGATTATTGGAAGATTGATGGAAGAGATATTTTTGCACTAATACCCGAGTTTGATGAATATATGAACCCTGAGCAAGCACACGAAAGATTTGATTCATTCCCTAATATTCATCAAATCGACGTAGTAGGAGCAAAGCATTTGTGGGTTGGCGAACCTATGGTTTATCGGGTGCTCAGTGAAATAGTGCGCATCGTGGCACCGGACAGACTGCCACTCCCAGAGGAGATCTAGCTTTACTTAGCGGCTTGCTTTGGGTAGATAACTTCCGCGACGATCAACATCACCGCAGCAGCTATAGGTACTGCAAGGAGTGCACCTATTGGACCTAAGAGGCTGGTACCTAACAACGCTGCAATGATAGTGACGACGCCAGGAAGCTCTAATGTGTCGCGCATAATCTTTGGCGCAATGAAGTAATTCTCAATCTGTTGATAAACAACATATGAAATAAAGACAATAAGACCGGCGAGTGGTGATTTAGTGAGAGCAATAATTGTGAAAAGGGATATCCCGATGTAGTGACCTACCAGAGGAATCAAACCGCAAATGAATACCAACACGCCTATTGCCATTGCGTAATGAATCCCCAGAATGCTTGCTAACACGAGTGCGAAAATTCCTGCAATTGTTGAGACGATTGTTTGGCTTCGAACAAACCCTCCAATTCGATTAATGATCGCATCAGAAAGTCTAGACACACGATCACGCCTAGAGGCTGGTACAAAGCTGTATACAGATTGGGTGATAGATGGCAGAGAAGCGGTGAAATAGAGGGTCAAAATGACGATAGTTATCGCAGAGAATGTTCCAGAGAGGACAGCCTTGCCAACACCAAGGATGCCACCAAAGGCGCTTACGATAAATTTTCCATCTTTGATCGTCGCATTCAATTTATTTTGCAACATATCTACGATGCCGTATTGATTATTAAGGTGATTGATTGTGGAGTTATTTTTCAGCGTTTCGAGCATTGACGGAGCATTAACTATGAAGTTATTAACTTGATCAACAAAGGGTGGAACTATGACCCAAAGACAGAGAGCAACAAATGCAATCACAAGCGCGATTACTATCATTACTGCTATACCGCGTTTCATTCGCTTGGATTGAAAATACGTTACGGCCGGATTGAGTCCCGCTGCAAAGAACATCGAAATCACTATAAGAACAAAAACTTGACTTGCTCCGGCAAGTGCTCGCAAAAGAGTTAATGAGAGCGCGGCACCAGCTGTGGCTACAAAACCAAAATAGAATGGGTGGCCCCGGTCAAATGATGCGCCAGCTACTCCAAGATTCTCAGGGCTCTTAGTTTTTTTGCGACCTACCGATTTAATAAGACCGCCAGAAAGAGTTGGTTTTTTGATTGCCATAAAGTGAATTATCCCTGAGAACAGGGGATATATCACCCTCAATCTGCCGTTGCGAGGCAAAGTTCTCCTCGGTAATACGGGAGAATAAGGCAGTGAGCGAATTGAAAATAACCGGTTTGGGTGACGACATTTTCTCGCTCTACAACATGAGCTGGCAAAAACCGCTCGAGGATTGGCAAGAAGATCCATATTTAACCGACATGCGAGGCATCTCTCGCCACGTTGTACGTCTGGTTCGCACGGGAGATCGTGATGAAGATGTATACGCCGTTAAAGAGACAGTCTCTGAGTTTGCAAACCGAGAATATGCAATGCTTCGTGAACTAGCCCAGCGCGGAGCCCCGTCAGTAGATGCTGCAGCCGTAGTGGAAGGTCGCCTTGACAATCGAGGAAACGAATTGCCTCCAGCCTTAGTTACGCGCTACCTACCATTCTCGCTGCCCTATCGCGTCATTCTCTCTCGCTCTGTAACAGCTCACGAGGTCAATCAGATGGCGAGCGCTTTGGCATTATTGCTTGTTCGCCTGCATCTGCTTGGATTTTGGTGGGGAGATTGCTCTCTTTCCAATACTCTTTTTCGACGCGACGCCTCAGAATTTGTTGCCTATCTTGTGGATGCAGAAACGGGTGAATTTCACGATAATCTCACCGACGGTCAGCGTGAACATGATTTAGAAATAGTTCATTTCAATGTTGCGGCAGAGCTAGAAGATATTTTGCTCTCAGGTGTGCAATTGCCGGGAGTTGATCCTGTTCGATCCTCAGAGGCAGTCATTCGAAGATATCGTCGTTTATGGTCTGCTCTCAAGGATCCACAGTTACTTGACCCCAATGATCGCCATGCTGTTGAAAAAGCGATGCGCAATCTGCAAGATCTTGGCTTTGCTGTTGAGGAAGTTGAAATCAAACTTGATGGTGAAAAGGGACTTTTAAAATTTAGACCAAAACTTGTTGAGGCTGGATATCACAAAATACGTCTCAAAGAAATTTTGGGAATCGATGCTGAAGAGTTACAAGCCAAACGCCTTCTTGCATCCTTTGATCGTTATCGCGCGCGTCAAAATCCACCTCGTAGCGTTGAGGATTGTGCACGTACATGGCTGACTGATGTTTACGAATATGTTCTTAATCAGATTCCAGATGATCTACGTGGCCGTGTTGAACCCGCACAGATGTTCCATGAAATTCTAGAACATCGCTGGTATTTGGGGGAGAAATCAGGATTTGATCTCGGCCTTGAAAATGCGACATTTGATTACATCGCAAATGTTCTTCCTGGTCGAGCTGATTCAGGTGCGCGAATGGATGACCCTGAAGCAGCGAACCCCATCAATCCACCCTCTAATCTCACATCTCAATGAGTGAGAGAATAAGACCGTGAGCAGACTTCCTTTCGGAGATTTACCAAAGAATCTCAATCAAGCAATTGATCTTAGCTCGCTTGGAAAGCCCAAAGTCGATGCACCAATTGTTGGGGTAGAAGTAACGCAACAATCATTAGTTCAAGAACTAATTCCTGCCTCCATGACCCAGCCAGTATTCATTATTTGTTGGAGTCCACGCAGTACGCAATCCCGAGAACTTGTCACCATGATGGGGGAACTTCATTCATCTGATGCAGGATGGATACTTGCAACACTGGATGTGGATGCTCATCAAAATGTTGCTCAAGCCCTAGGCATACAGGCGATTCCTTTTGCTCTTGCACTTATCCAAGAGCAGCCGGTTCCGCTCTTTGAATCAATTCCTCCTCGCGAACAAGTCAAAACTCTTATTACAAAAGTTCTTGAAGCGGCCGCAAAGCGCGGTGTTGGTAAGGCGCCTGAGGTCTCTGAAGAAGAAGCTCCCATGGACCCGGAAGAAGTCGCTGCTCTTGATGCAATTAGCAAAGGGGATATGGCTGGTGCAAAGCAGGCCTACCTCAATTGGTTGCAACGCGTACCTGGAAATACTCTGGCGGAGATTGGGTTAGCCCAGGTTGAATTACTGATACGAATTGAAGGAGTTGATGCCCAAAGCGCAATCAGTAGCGCAATTGCCGGTGATCTGAAATCCCAAACAATCGCGGCAGATATTGAAATTGCCATGGGGCAATACCAAGACGCATTCAATCGCATGATTTCTCTCATTCGAAGTGGTG
>CAYRJB010000039.1:0-10329 GCA_964424485.1 uncultured Actinomycetes bacterium | reverse complement strand
CTATTAAATCCCAAGCTGTTCGTCTGCCATGGCAGGGTGATGACGGCAAGGAATACATCCTCAATATGATCGATACGCCAGGACACGTCGACTTCACCTACGAAGTATCGCGCTCGCTGGCTGCATGTGAAGGTGCAATTCTTCTCGTCGACTGCGCACAAGGAATTGAAGCTCAAACTCTTGCGAATCTCTATTTGGCTATGGAGAACAACCTCACGATAATTCCCGTTCTCAATAAGATCGATTTACCTGCCGCTCAACCAGAAAAGTTTGCTGAAGAGTTGGCAAAGCTCATTGGTTGTAAACCAGAAGATTGCTTAAAAGTTTCAGGCAAGACTGGCGCGGGCGTTGAAGAGTTGCTCAATGAAATCGTGAAACAGATTCCAGCTCCTGTTGGTAATGCAGATGCACCAGCACGTGCTCTTATCTTTGACTCTGTCTACGATACCTATCGCGGCGTTGTTACCTACGTTCGCGTAGTTGATGGCCATCTCTCAACACGCGATCAAATTCAAATGATTTCAACTGGTGCTCGCCATGAAATGTTAGAAGTTGGCGTTATCTCTCCCGAACCAGTTCCTTCGAAGGGCCTCGGTGTTGGCGAAGTAGGATATTTGATTACTGGCGTTAAAGATGTTCGTCAATCTCGCGTCGGTGACACGGTGACAAATTACAACAAGCCGGCATCTGAACCACTTGCTGGTTATGCAGATCCCAAACCGATGGTTTTCTCGGGCCTCTATCCCATTGATGGCGCGGACTATCCATTATTACGCGAAGCGCTCGATAAATTGCAGCTCAATGATGCTGCGCTTGTGTATGAACCTGAATCATCTGCAGCGTTAGGCTTCGGTTTCCGTTGCGGCTTCCTGGGATTGCTCCACATGGAAATTGTCCGCGAACGTCTCGAGCGAGAAGCTGGACTTTCATTAATTTCAACCGCTCCGAACGTCGTCTATCGCGTTATTAAAGAAGATGGCAAAGAGCTTGTAGTGACAAATCCATCTGAATATCCAGATGGAAAAATCGGCGCAGTTTATGAGCCTATTGTGCGCGCAACAATCCTTGCTCCTTCTGAATTTATCGGCGCGATTATGGAACTGTGCCAACAACGCCGCGGCAACTTGCTTGGAATGGATTATCTCTCCGAGGATCGCGTGGAGATTCGTTACAACATGCCACTGGCTGAAATTGTCTTTGACTTTTTCGATCAATTGAAATCCAAGACGCGTGGCTATGCCTCTCTTGATTATGAACCAGTAGGTGAAGAAGAAGGAGACCTCGTCAAGGTCGATATCCTTTTGCAGGGCGAGAAAGTGGATGCATTCAGCTCTATCACTCACCGGGATAAGTCCTATCCATATGGTGTCATGATGACAACTAAGTTGCGCGAATTAATTCCAAGGCAACAGTTTGAAATCCCCATTCAGGCGGCAATCGGAGCAAAAATTATTGCTCGCGAAAATATTCGAGCTATTCGAAAAGACGTATTGGCTAAGTGTTACGGCGGCGACATCACCCGTAAGCGCAAACTTCTGGAGAAGCAGAAGGAAGGTAAGAAGCGCATGAAGATGGTGGGTCGCGTTGAAGTTCCACAAGAAGCATTTATCGCAGCTCTCTCAACCAACGAGGAAGCGGATAAGGCGAAGGCAAAGAAGTAGGCCATGGCACGCGAAGATCGCCTTGCGTTCTACGTGCATATTCCGTACTGCGTTAAGCGTTGCGGATATTGCGACTTCAATACATATACCCCTGCTGAACTTCAGATCCAATCGTCGCTCGAAGAAATCTCTACGAGTTATATTGATCTAGTCCTGAAAGAGATCGAACTTTCGCGTTCCCGCTCTAGCGCAAAGATCGTTCCGTCGATTTTTTTCGGTGGAGGTACACCTTCTCTCATGCAGCCGCGCGACCTTGGACGTGTTATTGAGAAGATTGCATCTCTTTATGACTTGCCAGATTCTGCTGAAGTAACTCTTGAGGCGAATCCTGATTCAGTCTCGATTGAATCATTGCGAGAATTAAAAAGGGTTGGTTTCAATCGGATCTCTTTTGGAATGCAGTCCGCGGTCCCGCATGTCCTCCAGGTATTAGATCGAACCCATAATCCTGCCAATGTGGATCTGGCGGTTTATCGCGCAGCGGAGGCGGGATTTTCAGAAATTTCACTTGATTTGATCTACGGAACGCCGGGCGAATCGATGGAGGATTGGCAGAAGTCTCTAGATGTTGTTTTAGGGCTTCCAGTGACGCATGTATCTGCCTACGCGCTGATTGTTGAAGAAGGAACGAAGCTTGCAAATGCGGTCAAGCGCGGCGACATTGTTATGCCAGATGATGATCAAACTGCTGATAAATATCTTTTGGCAGACGAAAAATTCTCCAACGCGGGTATGGACTGGTATGAGCTTTCGAATTGGTCAAAGCCAGGTTCTGAATGTAAACACAATTTGTTTTATTGGTGGGGCGATAATTGGTGGGGCGTTGGTCCTGGCGCACATTCGCATATAGATGGAAATCGTTGGTGGAATGTGAAACATCCTGGAACCTATAAAGAGCGGTTGCTCGCTGGCGACCCAGTTCAATCCAGTGAAATTCTGGGGGAGAGTGAGCGCGAAGAGGAAAGGATCATGCTTGGCATTCGCTTACCGGAGGGGATAGCAAAAGCCACACTCACCGGGGAACAAATCAACCGTTTAGAGAGTTATCTATCTGATGGTTACCTCGGAAGCGTTGAATGGAGCAATGGCAGGGTCTCGCTCACACGTACAGGGCGCTTGATAGCTGACCGTATTGTGCGCGAACTGCTGATATAAAATCGGACTATGCAAGATCGACAACTTGAGATTCTTCGAGCAATCGTCGAAGAGTATGTAGCAACTGAAGAGCCGGTAGGTTCTAAAGTAATTGCTGCACGCCATCAGCTTGGAGTCTCACCTGCGACTATTCGCAACGATATGGCGATTCTTGAAGATCAGGGTCTCATTACTCAGCCTCATACATCTGCGGGTCGTATTCCGACAAATACAGGTTATCGACTTTTTGTAGATCGCATCCAGGAAGTGAAACCACTTTCAACCGCCGAGCGTCGCGCAATTGAATCATTCCTCACCAATTCAGATGATCTTGATGATCTCCTCGAGCGGACAGTTCGCCTTCTCTCACAACTCACCAATCAAGTTGCGATGATTCGTTTGCCCCAAGATCGCGTTGTTGTAGCTGGTACAGCAAATCTTGCAAAATCTATCCACGATGAAGCATCCGCACTTTCACCTATTCTTGAATCTCTCGAAGAACAAGTGATTCTCATGAAGCTTCTTGCAGACACGGATGGATTCCTTAATGTAAGAATCGGCGATGAAAATAAAGAGAAGGGACTTCGTACAACAAGTTCTGTCTCGATGGGATACGGGCAAGGCGCTGTAGGTGTCTTGGGTCCGACTCGAATGGATTACGCTGGCTCGATGGCTGCGGTGCATGCAGTCGCTCGGTATATCGGACGTTTTATTTCGGAGGGTAAGTAGTGGCTGATCATTATGGAGTGCTTGGTGTAGACCGCGATGCCTCCTTCGATGAAATCAAGAAGGCCTATCGCAAACTTGCGCGTCAATATCATCCAGACGTTAATCCAGATCCGGAAGTACACGAGAAATTCAAAGAGATCACAACGGCATATGAAATTTTAAGCGATCCAGATAAGCGACAAACTTATGATCTTGGTGGCGATCCCTTCAGCCAACAATTTGGCGGCGGAGGGTTTGGCTTTGGCGACATCATGGATGCATTCTTTGGTGGAGGTGGTTCCCGAGGTCCTCGTCCTCGTATGCGACAAGGCCAAGATGCACTTCTTCGTATCGAAGTTGATCTCAAAGAGGCGTGCTTTGGAACTGAACGAGAATTAAATGTAGAGACGGCAATCGTTTGTACTAAGTGCAATGGTTCGGGATGTGAAAATGGCGTTCGCCCCACAATGTGTGTGCTCTGCAAGGGCCGAGGTGAAGTTCAACAGGTAACTCGTTCATTTATTGGGCAAGTTATGACAAGCCGTCCCTGCAACAACTGTCAGGGTTATGGCACTGTTATTGAGCACCCTTGTGTTGAGTGTGCAGGTGATGGTCGGGTACGCGCAAAGAAAACAATTCCTATCAATATTCCAGCCGGAGTTGAAACAGGCAATCGCATCCAACTTTCTGGGCAGGGCGAAGTGGGACCTGGCGGTGGACCTGCTGGCGATTTGTATGTAGAAATTATTGAAAAGAATGATGATTTCTTAGTTCGCGAAGGCAATAATCTTCATGCATCAATCTCTGTGCCAATGACAACAGCAGTACTTGGTGGCGAGGTGACAATTCCAACGCTTGATGGCGATAAGAAAGTTGAAATTAAACCCGGAATCCAAAGTGGGGCAATTGTGACGCTTAAAGGTCTTGGTATAACTCATCTGCGTGGTGGAGGTCGGGGTGATCTCAATGTCCATGTAAAAGTGGATATTCCGCAAAAATTGAAGCGCGAGGAAGAGGAGCTCCTTCGCAAATTGGCAGCTCTACGTGGAGATAAGAGCGATGCAATGACAATGCACAAGCGTGATGAAAAGGAACATGGTTTCTTTGCACGCTTTAGAGATGCATTCCGCTAATGCTCACCCTCTTCTATTCATCCCAGTTATCAACTACTGATCGCCATCGAGTCGAAGGTGACGAAGCCCTTCACGGAATCAAGTCTTTGCGCCTTGAACTCGGAGAAGAAGTCAAGGTAACCAATGGAGTTGGCGAGTGGTTGATTGGCTCGGTATCAGACATTGGGAAAAAATATTTTGAAATTAACGTCTCCCGCCGTGGAAAAGATGAAGAAAAGTTACCACGGCTTATTGTTATTCAAGCGCTCACGAAGTCCGATCGAATGAAAGAAACGATTGAACTACTTACAGTCGGTGGCGCAGATGAAATAATTCCCTGGGAGAGTGAGCGATCAATAGCTAAATGGCAGAGTGATTCTCGTGCAAAGTGGGATCAGATAGTTGTATCCGCCTCTAAGCAATCACGTAGGACGAGATTTCCTCAAATTGGAAAACCACTGAAGAGTGCGGAAATTCGTGAGAGCTATCCAGATGTGCTTGTCCTTCATGAAAGTGCGAGCAACCCCATTTCCAGCACGGAAATTTCAGGAGATAGCCTTGTCATAGTTGTTGGCCCTGAGGGTGGAATCTCTGAGAATGAAATTTCACTCATCGGTGGCAAGCAAGTGAGACTTGGAGCTGAAGTCTTACGCTCCGCGCAGGCAGGATTTGCTGGATTGGCTGCAATACAAACTCTCCTGAAGCGTTGGTAGATTAAACCAATGAACGATAACTGCTTATTTTGCAAAATAGTTCGTAAAGAGATTCCAGCTGATGTTGTTTTTGAATCAGTCGACGTCATCGCATTTAATGACATTACTCCTCAAGCGCCGACCCACGTTTTGATTGTTCCTAAATATCATTATGAGAATGCAGCGGAATTAGCAGCTAGCGCGAAAAGTACGCTTGCCGAGATGCACACATTGGCAGATTCGCTTGCCAGCGAACGCGGCTTGGATGGCTATCGACTCAATTTCAATACGGGTGCTTCGGCTGGTCAGAGCGTCTTTCACGCTCATCTTCATCTTCTAGGCGGGCGTCCATTTGCCTGGCCACCCGGCTAGTATTATTGAGACATATGGATCCAGCTCTAATATCTGTACCCACCGCGATACCTATGGTCGCGCTCTTAGGTCCACAAGATGGATACCTACGCCAGATTGAATCTGCATTCCCGTTGATTCAGGTGACTGTTCGTGGAAATGAAATCTTCGTTAAAGGCGATCCCGAACAATCTGCAAAATTTGAATCTCTAGTAAACGAGCTGCTTGTTCTCTTGCGCGCCGGTCAGACTCTTTCTGCAGATGGCATCAGACAAGCTCTTCTGATGACGTCGCGTCATCCGCATGAGCATCCAGCAGAAGTTCTTTCACTTAACATTTTGAGCAACCGTGGCAAGACGATACGCCCGAAGACTGCAAATCAAAAGAAATATGTGGAAGCGATCGATCAAAACACTATTACATTCGGACTTGGTCCTGCTGGCACAGGAAAGACATATCTTGCAATGGCTAAAGCAATTCAGGCCTTGCAAGCAAAAGATGTAAATCGAATTATCTTGACTCGTCCTGCTGTTGAGGCCGGCGAGCGGCTTGGTTTTCTGCCTGGAACGTTGCAAGAAAAAATCGACCCCTATTTACGCCCGCTTCTTGACGCGCTTCACGACATGATTGACCAGGACTCCATTCCACGACTCATGGCGAGTGGAATCATTGAAATAGCTCCATTGGCCTACATGCGTGGACGTACTCTCAACGATGCTTTTGTGATTTTAGATGAAGCACAGAACACATCTCCCGAACAGATGAAGATGTTCCTGACGCGTCTTGGTTTTGGTTCCAAGATGGTTATCACCGGGGATACGACACAGGTAGATCTTCCAAGCCAAACCCAATCTGGCTTACGGGTCATCCAAGAGATTCTTACTGATGTTGAAGATATCTGCTTTATGAATCTCAATTCAGAGGATGTTGTTCGTAACCGACTCGTTGGCGAAATCGTCGACGCATATGGGCGGTGGGACTCTGAGAATGGCAATCGAAATCTCAAACGAATCTAAGAGTTCATTCGACGAAGAGTCATTAGTTTCACTTGCTCAATTTGCCTTGAAGAAAATGGAGATCCATCCTGAATCCGAACTCTCCATTACTTTGGTGGATGAAGATCGCATGAGTGAGCTCCACGTTCAATGGATGGATCTTGAGGGTCCTACGGATGTCATGAGTTTTCCTATGGATGAAATGGTGCCGGGGGAGAGCGAGCCGGGAATTGTGGGTGACATTGTTTTATGTCCTGAATTTGCCAGAGCTCAGGCGAAAAATGGTTTCGAATATGAGATGTACATCCTCACCGCCCACGGAGTGCTCCATTGCTTAGGTTTTGATCACGTAGAGAAAGATGAAGAGAAAGAGATGTTTGAATTGCAGGAATCAATTGTTCGCGATTGGGTGGCATCACGATGAGCTTCTTTGATTCATGGCGCCGCAAGGCAACTAACGCAGTACGCAATCGCGTACTCAGTGGCGGACTATTCAACGATCCCGATGATTTGCGCGAGCTGGTGGATGAAGCTTCAGAACGAGGTTTTGTTGAAGACTCCGAACGAGAAATGATTCACTCGGTATTCGAGTTAGGTGAAACGCTAGTCCGCGAACTTATGGTGCCGCGTACCGAAATGCTCTTTGTAGAGGACGACAAGACATTGCGCCAGGGGCTTTCCCTTGCCTTACGGTCTGGGTTCACTCGCATTCCAGTAATCCATGAAAACCTCGACAATGTCGTAGGCATTGCGTATGTGAAGGACTTAGCAAAGCGCGTTTTTGAGAATCGCGAATCTGAAAACACTGAAACCGTGGCAGATCACCTGCGTGAAGCTCACTTTGTGCCAGAGACGAAGATTGCAACTGATTTACTCAAAGATATGCAGCGCAATCAAATTCATATGGCAGTCGTTGTTGATGAATATGGCGGCACCGCTGGTCTTATTACTATTGAAGATATTCTGGAAGAGATCGTGGGCGAGATTCACGATGAATATGACGATGAAGATGATGAAGCAGAATGGCTCGATCCAGATACTGTCCGCCTTTCCGCGCGACTACATGTTGAAGATTTCGAGGAGATCGCGAAAGTTGAAATCTCTCCTGCTCAAAAAGAAGATGTCGATTCTCTGGGCGGATTGTTAGCAAAGCATCTTGGACGCGTTCCGATTCCAGGCAATTCAATAGAAATTGCAGGCTGGAAAATTACTGCCGAGCGCCCAGTGGGTCGACGTCATCGAATTAGTTCCGTTCTCGCCATGCGCCTTCCAGATGTGGTTCAAGAGGAAAATTCTGCGGAGTAAACTGCACTAATGCGCATTATTCGCTTCTCAGCCCTAGCTGATGCAGGTTTTGGAACTGATCCGCACTATGGCGTCATCAATGATCAGAATGAAATTCTCGTTCTCAAAGGTGATCCTATTTACGCAGGCATTGTTCCTTCTGAATCGAAAATTACTCTCGACAAGGTTCGGGTACTCGCTCCAGTACTTCCTCGCTCGAAAGTTGTCTGCATCGGAAAAAATTATGCTGATCATGCAGCTGAAATGGGTGGACAAGTTCCAGAAGAGCCAATTATCTTTATTAAACCCAATACATCAGTAGTTGGCCCGCACGATATTATTCAATGGCCAGCTATGAGCGAGCGAGTCGATCATGAAGCCGAGCTTGCTGTTGTAATAGGTCGCATTTGTAAAGATGTACCAAAAGAAAAGGCTTCTGATGTGATCTTTGGATACACCCTCGCCAACGATGTAACGGCAAGAGATTTGCAGAGCAAAGATGGTCAGTGGAGCCGCGCAAAAGGTTTCGATACATTCTGCCCACTTGGTCCATGGATTGAAACTGAATTCACGCCTGGCACACAGAAGATATCTGCGACCGTAAATGGGGAAGTCAAACAGTCCGCGACCCTTGATCAAATGATTTTTGATGTGCCCACGATTATCAATTTTGTCTCTTCTGTGATGACTCTGCTTCCAGGTGATGTCATCATTACTGGAACCCCTTCTGGCATTGGCCCCATGCCTGCTGGAGCTGAAGTGACGGTTACGATTGAAGGAATTGGCTCACTAACCAATAAGGTATCTGCTCGTGCCACTAAATAATTCAGGACGAGAAGTCCGCGTTCGATTTGCACCCTCACCTACAGGTGATCTCCATGTTGGAAATATTCGTACCGCACTCTTTGATTGGGCCTACGCGCGCCACACTGGCGGCACATTTATCTTTCGCATTGAGGACACAGATAAAGAACGCGTCACTGATGAATATATTCAACGCGCAATCGATACCCTCAAGTGGCTCGGCCTCAATTGGGATGAAGGTCCAGAAGTAGGCGGCCCCAACGGACCTTATCTGCAATCACAACGTCTGGATATTTACGCACATTGGGCTTCTGAATTCTTAAGGACAGGCTTTGCTTATCACTGTTATTGCAGCGCGGAAGAGTTAGAAGCAGAACGCGAAGAGCAGAAGAAAGCAAATGTTGCTCCCGGCTACAAAGGGCGTTGCCGCGATCTCTCTGCTGAACAAAAGGCTGCTTTCGAAGCGCAAGGTCGCAAGCCAGTAGTTCGCATGCGTATGCCAGATGGCAAGACAACTTTTACAGATGTCATTCGTGGCGAAATGGAATTTGATCATCGCTTCGTTCCTGACTTTGTTCTCGTTCGAGCAGATGGTTCACCGCTCTATACCTTGGCTGTTGCAGTCGATGATGTCTTGATGAAGGTGACGCATGTACTTCGCGGAGAAGATCTCCTCTCCTCAACACCACGTCAGATTCGCGTCTACCAAGCGATGGGCGTGAAGGAAGAGGATTATCCGGTTTTTGCTCACTTGCCATTCGTGATGGGACAAGACAACGCAAAGCTCTCCAAGCGAAATGGTGAAGTTTCGATTGCGTGGTATCGCGACCGCGGTTTCTTACCTGAAGCAATCTGTAACTACCTAGCACTTCTTGGTTGGTCTCCAGGTGATGATAAAGAAGATGTCACGATGGATGAACTAGTAAAGCTCTTCACTGTTGACCGCGTTCATTCCAGTCCTGCACGGTTTGATATGAAGAAGCTTGAGGCCATTAATGGCGACAAGATTCGCGCCCTCGGCCCTGAAGAGTTCCTCAAACGCACACTTCCTTTCCTCAAGCAAGATGGAATTATTGCTGGCAGTGATGAAGAGATTGCGGTCGTGAGATCTGCACTTCCACTTATCCAGGAACGTATCGCAACTTTGGCTGAAGTCTCACAGATGCTCAAATTCCTCTTTGTGAAGAATTTCGAAGTTGAAGCTGATTCACTTCCTAAAGTAAGTGACGATGCATCAAAGAGCGTTTTGAAGACTGCGCACGATCGTTTGCAGTCAGTAACTGATTGGAAGCACGATCAGATTGAAAACGTTCTCCGTGTTGCACTCATCGAAGAGATGGCATTGAAGCCACGTATTGCATTTGGCGCGGTCCGAATTGCGGTGACTGGTAGCCATATTTCTCCACCACTTTTTGAATCAATGGAACTACTCGGCCGAGAGAAGTCTCTGGCTCGTATCAAATCATTGATTTAAGAGCTGATTTCAAGACTCGGGGAGTCGTCAGGTATCCTTCTACCTCCAAAACCATTGGGATATGGGGTAATTGGCAGCCCTGCTGATTCTGGTTCAGTAAGTCTAGGTTCGAGT
>CAYRJB010000038.1:0-10364 GCA_964424485.1 uncultured Actinomycetes bacterium | reverse complement strand
GTACACCTTTGTTTCTGCTGGCTTTATTTGTTGATTTTTTACAGCAGTAGCCGTTGGATTTTGTACCTTAGACTTTTCTACCTTTATTCCCTGTGACCACTGAAATTTTTTTCCAACTTTCATGCATTTAAATTGAAGATTGGCTTGAATAACAGTTTGACCTAATTTGCTACACGAGGCGCCTTTTTTTACGGAAGCATTCGCCGGGCTTATTACAAGCAACAATATTGCTGGAATTATGAATGCTGCTACTTTCTTATTCATTTAGCAATTGAATCCCATGTTCTAAGGAATCAACGACCCTCTAAGAGATTTCGAGTTGGCTGATATGTTCCGCCATCTTTGCGAACTTTGATTGCACTGAGCGCTTCAAGGATGACTCTATTTGCAAGAATTGCGGTGATATCTGCACTGTCGTATGCGGGGGCAACTTCAACAACATCGATTCCGACAATCGGAAGTTCGGTGCAGATCCGTCGAACGGCTTCTAATAATTCTCGGCTGGTCATACCACCTGGCTCTGGAGTACCAGTTCCAGGCGCCATTCCAGGATCCACAACATCGATATCAACAGAGAGAAATACTCCATCACAACCATCGGTCAGAATCGCAAAGGATTCATCCAGGACAGTTTTCATTCCACGATGGTGAATCTCTGTCATCTCATAAGAGCGCATGCCTTGATCAGACATCCACTTCAGAGTCTTGTTGTCTGGCCAATAGCCACGAAGTCCCAATTGCAAGAAACGATCACCGCGTACTGCGCCAGATTCAATCAAGCGTCTCATTGGTGTTCCATGGCCAACTAATGCACCAAATTGATCTTCACCGGTGTCAGCATGGGCATCAAAGTGAATCATCGACACCTTCCCCATACCGATTTTCTTGGCGATGCCAACAACATCAGCAGAAGCAATCGAGTGATCGCCTCCTAAAACAACAGGAATTGCACCTGCTCGTGAAATCTTTTCAGTCGCCGTTTCTAACACTTTGAGCGAGGCAACCAAATCTCCGCCTGGCATCAATAAGTCACCAGCATCGACAACTTTCAAATCTTTCAACGGGTCCACGCGAAATGTTAGGTGGGGACGTTCGCCATCATGCGGCAGGTAATCTCCCCCACGAATTGCTTGTGGTCCAAATTTTGCACCCGAGCGATGTGATGTTCCGGAATCTATCGGCGCACCTACGATGACTACATCTGCACCTTGAAATGTCTCAGGCTTATCCAAATCGCAGGCAGGTACTCCAAGAAAGGTGAAGTTGGGTCCATACATATTGCCGATATTCACGGCACGAGTCTACTTGCTTGCCAGCTTTGTGCGCTTGCTTATTACTTGACCAATCAGAACGATGGCTAAAGCCAAGAAGAACATCGATACGCCAATGACATTGGCTTGAGCTGGTAAACCGCGTTCAGCGCGTGTGTAAACAAAGAGTGGGAATGTCACTGTGGTGCCCGAGTTGAAGTTTGTGATGATGAAGTCATCAAATGAAAGTGAGAAGGCAAGCAGAGCTGCACCAGCAATACCGGGAGCAACCAGTGGGAAGGTTACGTAGCGGAAGGTTTCCTTTTCATCTGCGTAGAGATCCATCGCTGCTTGCTCAAGGCGAGGATCGAGGGAGGCAATACGAGCTTTCACAGAAACCACGACGAATGAAATACAGAACATCACGTGAGCAATCACGATTGTCCAGAAACCGAGATTAAATCCGAGATTAAGGAAGATTGTTAAGAGCGATGCGCCGAGTACTAATTCTGGAGATGCCATCGGCAAGAAGATCAGAGTATTTACTGCGCCACGCCCTTTGAAGGCATAGCGACCTAGGGCAAATGCAATCATCGAGCCCAAGACAGTGGCCACCAAAGTAGAGATAAGCCCAATTTTTACCGAATTCTGAAATGAACTACAGATATCCGGTACTCCACATGGATTTTTCCAATTGTTCCACGTGAATCCACGCCACACTAAATTGGACTTAATGTAGTCATTAAAGGAAAAGATAAAAGTGTAAACAATTGGGATGAAGAGGTAACCAAATCCCAGAACCATGTAGATACGTACTGCATTCTTGCGGATCCACTTCATACAAGATCCTCAGTTCCTGCGCGACGGATATAGACCATCACAGCAATAAGGATCGTAAACATCAAGATGAACGAGAGAGACGCTGCCAGCGGATAATTGAGGGTATTAAGAAATTGTGCATTAATGACATTACCAATCATCTTTGTCTTTGGATTACCCAAAATTTCAGCATTGACATAGTCACCAGCAGCTGGAATGAATGTTAGAAGCGTTCCTGCGACAACTCCTGGCATAGAAAGAGGAAGAGTCACTTTACGAAATGTAGTAAAAGTATTTGCATAGAGATCACCTGATGCCTCTAGTACACGAGGATCAATACGTTCAAGACTTGAGTAAAGAGGCAACGTCATAAAAGGCAGGAAGTTATAAGTGAGGCCGGCGATAACAGCAGGAGCAGTTGCTGTGAGGTGAGCAGTCGGTCCGACTGCACCCATGGCACGCAAAATAGAAAATATAGGCCCATCAGAACCAAGGATTTGTTTCCAGGCAATGGTACGAAGTATGAATGAGCAAAAGAAAGGGGCGACAACAAGCACAAGAAGCAGGTTCTTATATTTACCTGACTTAAAGGCAATGCCATATGCAAGTGGATAGGCAATTGCGAGCGCCATCACTGTCGCTATGAACGCATATCCAAAAGAGCGCGTAAATTGAGGAAGTGATCCAGTAAGTGCATCCAGATAATTCGCCCAACGCCAACCTTGCTCAAATTCTCCTATGCCAAATCCAGGAACTTTGGTTGATGTAGTAATCAAGGTTGCAATTGGCGCAACAAAAAAGAGAGTGAGCCAAAATAAACCGGGGGCGAGTAAGAGGTAAGGAACCTTTGAAGATTTCTTGAGTAATGAAGTGCTTGTTGAAGCTGATTTAACGACTGCTGCCATTATTAGTCTTCTTCAGGATTTACTTCAGAACCTGCAGTTGCATCCTCTGCACCATCTAAAGCGAATGAGAAATTTGGCTCCCATGTCAGGCGGACTTCATCACCCTTATCAAGAGCAGGCATTCCATCATCGTTCTGTTCGAAGACGGCAATCTCTTGACCCCAAGGCATTTCAACTTGATATTGAGTCGAGACGCCAATATAGGAAACATCGGTGATCTTTCCGCCGGTGAAGAGATTTCCCGGGGTATTCGCAGCACTATATTCGATGCGTAATTTCTCAGGGCGAATTCCATAAAGCACGCTCTTTGAAAGATTGTGAGAGCGATTCTTCAGAACTTTTTGCTTCTGACCGAAGAGATCCACGACATGGTAATCGCCGTCAGAATCAACGATATTTCCTTTGATGAGGTTGGACTGTCCGAGGAAGTTAGCTACGAAGGCTGTCTTCGGATTGTCATAAAGATCAGCTGGTGATCCCATTTGTTCAATTTCGCCTTCATTCATAACAGCGATCGTGTCGGCCATAGTCATAGCCTCTTCCTGATCGTGGGTCACGTGTACGAAAGTGATACCAACTTCAGTCTGAATCCACTTCAATTCAATCTGCATTTGTCGGCGGAGTTTGAGATCCAATGCACCTAATGGTTCATCCAGCAATAAGAGAGCGGGTCTATTAACAATTGCTCGCGCAACGGCAATACGTTGCTGTTGTCCACCAGAAAGTTGGGTTGGTTTACGTTCAGCCAGGTGCGGAAGTTCAACTAACTTCAGCGCCTTATCGACTGCATCTTTTACATCTTTAATGCCGCGACGGCGAAGTCCAAAAGCCACGTTTTCAAAGATGGTTAGATGTGGAAAGAGAGCATAATTCTGAAACACTGTATTGACAGGGCGTTCGAATGGACGAGCATCCGTAATATCTGTATTTCCAATAGAAACAGTTCCAGAAGTTGGTTCTTCAAGACCTGCAATCATGCGAAGAGTTGTTGTCTTGCCACAACCTGATGGTCCAAGGAGAGCAAAGAAAGATCCTTCTGGAATAGTAAGTGAAAGATCTTTTACTGCAGTGAAATCACCATAACTCTTCACTAAGTGTGAGAGCTTGAGATCTCCCTTTGCTGATGTTGATGCGTCAGACATCAACCGTTACCAGCAACCTTTTGGAATGCAGTTGAGTACTTGCTGAATTCAGCAGGAGTGAGATCGCGAAACACCTTGAGCTTTGCCCACATAGCATCATCTGGGAAGATCAATGGATTTGAAGCCTGCTTTGGGTTTATCTTGGCCATTGCCTCTTTTGCACCTTGTACTGGGCAGACATAAGTAATGTAATTAGCAAGCTGGGCTGCGACCACTGGGTCGTAGTAATAGTTGATTAAAGCCATTGCAG
Source organism: uncultured Actinomycetes bacterium (assembly GCA_964424485.1). GTDB lineage: Bacteria > Actinomycetota > Actinomycetes > Nanopelagicales > Nanopelagicaceae > PALSA-747. The sequence continues at coordinate 5,998 of CAYRJB010000038.1, read as the reverse complement.
CATCTTTATTAGGTGAAACGGCTGGAATCATCCAGTTATCAGTTGAGAATGTGCCGCCAGACTCTGGAACGGCAAACCCGAAGCGGTTGCCATTTTGAAGATTGAGTTGATTCACATCACCAGACCAACCAATTACGGCTACTGCATCGCCTGAGATCAAATCTTCTGAGTATGACTGTCCCTTAATCTGACGGATATACCCATCTTTAATCTTCTTTTGTAAGAAGTCCACCGCATTCATGAATTGAGCTTCTGTGAAGTTCTTGGAAATATCAACGCCTTGCCACATCATGATGATGCCGATGGTGTCGCGCATTTCAGAGAGAACTTCAATACGCCCCTTGTTCGCTTTAGAGAACAGATCGTCTACAGTCTTCAAACCTTTTGGAAGAGCTTTCTTGCTCCAGGCAATACCACCGATGATGCCTGCATATGGAAGTGTGTAAACACGACCTTTGTCGAATGGACGATTTGCAAGCGATGGAAGAACATTTTTCTTATTCGGAACCTTCTTAGGATCAAGCTTTGCAAGGAAACCACTATGCAACCAACGAGCAGCCATCCATTCAGTCAAACATGTGACGTCATAGCCGATGTCTTTCTTTAGTTTGAGCTGTGGAGTTACTTTTGCTGTGAAAGTGTCATTGTCATCGACAGCTTCTGTATAAGTGGCATTGATGCCAGTCTTCTTCTTGAAGCCTTCGAGAGTGTCATACTTTTTTGTTTTGTTATTGAAATCTAGATACAACGACCAGTTTGCCCAGCGAACTGTTTGAGCAGCGTCTGCGCTCTGTACTGATGTGCCAAGCATTGTTGCTGCACCGAGTGCGCCCGCACCACCGAGTAACGCTCGGCGTGAAAGGTGCGCTTCTGCGAATGACTCAAGTTGAGATTGGAGTTCTTCGCGGGATGTTTCTTTCATTCTGCTATCACCTTTCCAAAAATAACTGGTAGCTTGACTGGAGTTTGGCACCGGCCTCGTTGAGCGGCTTCATACTAGTACCCCTCGAGGCTGAGATTAAGCGTTGAGGTTGGTCATGACATGCTTGATACGGGTGTAATCCTCAAATCCATAATTTGAGAGGTCTTTGCCATATCCAGAATGCTTGAAACCGCCATGAGGCATCTCGGCAACCAATGGAATGTGGGTGTTAATCCAGACACATCCGAAATCAAATGCCTTGGCCATCCGCATTGCTCGACCGTGATCGCGAGTCCAGACAGAAGAAGCCAATCCGTAGCTCACACCATTTGCATACGCGATTGCTTGCTCTTCTCCTGAGAATTTCTGCACCGTAATCACTGGCCCGAAAATTTCATTCTGAATCATCTCGTCATCTTGCTTGAGGCCAGCTACAACCGTAGGAGTCCAGAAATATCCGGGACGCTCTACCTGCGTGCCACCAGCAACAATCTGGGCATGGGCGGGGGTGCGTTCAATAAAACCTTTCACCCGTGCGAGTTGATTGATGTTATTCACTGGACCATAGAGAACATCTTCATCGGGAGCGCCTGTTGAAATTCCAGACGCTTGCGAAGCCATCAGCTTCACGAATTCGTCATAGACCTTGTCCTCTACCAATACACGAGTAGCTGCTGTGCAGTCTTGACCTGCATTAAAGTAACCAGCAATCGCAATTCCTTCTGCCGCAGCTTCAAGATTTGCATCAGCAAAAACGACAACAGGTGCTTTTCCACCGAGTTCAAGATGTACTTTCTTCAAATCTTTCGCGGCGTTATTTGCAACTTCCATGCCCGCACGAACAGAGCCTGTGATTGAGACCATTTGTGGAATTTTGTGATCGACAAGCGCTCGACCCGAATCTCGATCTCCGCATACAACGTTGAAGACGCCATTCGGCAAAAACTCTGACATGACTTCAGCCATCCATACAGTTGATGCTGGCGTTGTATCACTGGGTTTGAGCACAACAGTATTTCCTGCAGCGATCGCAGGTGCCCACTTCCATACCGCCATCATCATTGGATAATTCCATGGCGTTACTTGAGCGCAGACTCCAATAGGTTCTCGGCGAATAAATGAAGTCATCCCCCGCATATATTCAGCAGCTGAACGACCCTCTAAATTACGAGCAGCCCCAGCAAAGAACCGTATCTGATCAATCATGGGTGGTATTTCTTCAGATTTCGTCAATGAGATTGGCTTGCCGGTATTTTCAGATTCAATTTCAATCAATTCATCCTGGCGATTTTCAAAAGCGTCAGCAATTTTGAGAAGAGCGCGTTGCCGTTCAGATGGAGTCGAATCTCGCCATTCAGTAAAAGCATTCGCTGCTGCACTCATTGCTTGGTTAATATCTACTTCGCTCGAAATAGGAGCCGTTGCATAAGCAGAGCCAGTTACGGGATTAATAATCTCGCTTGTCGCACCTGTCGTTGAATCTTGTTTCTTGCCGTTTACGAAATTCTGAAGCTTCTTCATGCTCCAGACGATACTTCAGAGGCGGCTAATTGACCACATGCTCCATCGATATCTCTCCCCCGTGTATCGCGGACCGTGACAGGAACTCCATAGCTTTCCAGTGTTGCCACGAACGCCTTCTCATCTTCGGGGCGTGATGCAGTCCACTTGGACCCTGGGGTTGGGTTTAGAGGAATGAGGTTGACATGGGCGTTGCGATTTTTGAGCAAACGCCCGAGTAAATCAGCTCGCCACTTTTGATCATTAATATCTTTAATGAGGGCATACTCGATGGAGTATCTGCGTCCTGTTTTATTGGCATATTTATCTGCAGCCTCCAAAACTTCCTTAACTTTCCAACGAGAATTAATCGGAACCAATGTGTCTCTTAATTCATCATCAGGCGTGTGAAGAGAAACTGCAAGTGTCACCGGAATGCCTTCATCGCAAAGTTTCTCAATTCCGCTTACTAAACCGACCGTAGAAAGAGTTACTGATCTTGCACTGATTCCTAAACCATCTGGAGTCGGCGAGGTAATGTTCCGAATACTTCTCATAACTGCGTTGTAATTGGCCATAGGCTCTCCCATGCCCATGAAAACGATATTGGACAGCCGAGTAGGTCCTCCTGGCAATTCACCTGATGCACATACGCGTGCCGCAGCAACTACCTGAGCAGTGATTTCTCCTGCGGTGAGATTGCGTTTTAAACCGCCCTGGCCTGTCGCGCAGAACGGGCATGCCATTCCACAACCCGCTTGAGAGGAGATACAAACTGTTGTTCTATCGGAATACTTCATTAAAACACTCTCAACGAGAACTCCATCGTGCAGACGCCACAAATCTTTACGCGTGCGACCACCATCAGCATTGACGCTTTTCACAAGAGTGATGAGTTGGGGCGTAAATTTCTCTTTTATGACCTCACGCAAATCCTTGGGAATGTCGCTCCACGTATCGGTATCGTCGTTGTAATGAACGAAAAAGTGGGTTGCAACCTGCTTAGCGCGATAGCCAGGAAGGCCAATTTCTTCAGCTAAGGCCTTACGTTCTGCTGGATCAAGATCTGCGAAGTGTTTAGGCGGTTTGGCACGCTGTTTAGGCTCATCAAAAATGAGTTTTAGATCTTCGCTCATAGTTGTATTTTGCCTACCAATTGAAATGCTTGATTAATTCGAAAACTAACCAAACCGATGGCGCTGTAAAAAGTACTGAATCAATACGATCCATGATTCCACCATGGCCAGGTAACAGACTGCCCATATCTTTAATGTTCAAGTCTCTTTTGATTGCTGATTCAATGAGATCGCCAGCCGTGGCTGTTGCAACTCCAAGAATTCCAAAGATCAGTCCAAGCCACCATGGTTTGTGGACTGCAAAGTGGAAGACGAGTGAGGAAACTATCGTCGTTGCAACGAAGGCTCCAATTAATCCTTCCCATGTTTTCTTCGGGCTAATGTGAGGTGCGAGAGGCCTGCGACCAAAGAGCACTCCAGATATGTACGCAAACGTGTCATTCGATGCAACCAAAATGACAAGCGTAAGAATTCGATCAAAGCGATGCTCACTATGGGCGAGCAAAATAATAAATCCCGCTAGGAATGGCACATAAAAAATTGCCATTGCGGCTGCAGAGATGCGCTTGATGAATTCAGCAGGGGCAAGAGCTAAAAGAAAAACAAATAGATTTGGAATTGTGAATGCCGCTGAAATGGCAAGCCCCGCAACTCCGCCAAAGTAAGCGGATAGCACCACAATTATTGATGCAATTTCGAGGAAATAACTAGGGATAACGATTTCTGCTCGCTTGAATGCATGATTAAGTTCGCGAATTCCTACCATCACTGCTACAAGAACAAGAGCGCTGAAAGCCGATGCATGAAGGTAAAGCAAAGCAAAAACTAAGGCCAAGATTCCTAGACTTACAAGAATCGATGGCAGCAACTTACGTCCTGCGCGCTTGTTAATGGCTTCGTTGAGCGAGTGGAGATCGTCCATAATTAGACTTCGAGAAGCTCGGCTTCCTTATGCTTCAAGAGCTCATCAATCTTTGCTACGTGGTCTGAAGTTACTTTCTCTAGGTCTTTTTCAGAACGTGCGACATCATCTTTACCGATCTCGCCATCCTTTTCCATTTTCTCCATCGCTTCTTTTGCTGCGCGACGAATATTTCGAATAGAGACCTTTGAATCTTCTGCTTTGCCACGGGCTACCTTGATGTAGTCCTTGCGACGCTCCTCTGTCAGCTGTGGGAAATTAACTCGTATTACTCCCCCATCAGTTGCTGGATTAACTCCGAGATCTGAATCTCGAATCGCCTTCTCAACAAGATTTACAGCCCCTTTGTCGAAAGGAGAAACTATCGCCATGCGAGGTTCAGGAACTTGAACAGTTGCAAGAGAGGAAAGTGGGGTTGGAGCGCCGTAATAATCAACCATGATTTTGGCAAACATAGAAGGGTGCGCACGACCAGTGCGAATGCCGCCAAAGTCTTCCTTGGCAACTTCAATAGCCTTATTCATCTTCGCGGTTGCATCGCTCAGAATTGCATTTAAGTCAGCCATGATTCTCCTGTTGGTTTATTAACTTGTTACTTCTTAGATACGAGAGTTCCAATGGAATCGCCCTTAACGGCACGAGCGATATTCCCATTCTCCATAAGGTTGAAAACGATGATTGGTAGGTTATTTTCGCGGCACAGACTGAAAGCAGCAGCATCTGCAACTGCAAGCGATTTTTGAAGAACATCATCGTAGGAAATTGAATCAAATTTAGTTGCCGAGGAGTCTTTGCGGGGATCTGCTGAGTAGACACCATCGACTCCAGACTTTGCCAGCAAGAGACATTCTGCTCCGATTTCAAGTGCGCGCTGCGCTGAGACTGTGTCTGTTGTAAAGAAAGGCATACCGGCACCAGCACCAAAAATCACAACGCGACCTTTTTCTAAGTGACGAATGGCGCGACGAGGCACATAAGGTTCGGCCACTTGTCCCATTGTGATGGCTGTTTGAACCCGAGTATCTATTCCAACTTTTTCAAGGAAATCTTGTAATGCAAGGCAATTCATTACTGTGCCCAGCATTCCCATATAGTCGGCGCGAGCACGGTCCATGCCTCTTTGTTGAAGTTCTGCGCCACGGAAGTAATTACCGCCACCAACAACAATTGCTACTTGAACGCCTGACTTAACTACATCTGCAATTTGTGTCGCTATATCGTGAACGACATCGGGATCAACACCGATTCCACCTTTACCGCCAAAGACTTCTCCAGAAAGTTTAAGGAGCACTCTCTTATAACCACTTCGGGCCATATGAGGTGCTCCTTTCGACTTTAAGGTCGCTTTTCAAACTTCAGGTAAGGATACCGCCTTACGGAGATAAATTCCTTACTGACCTACGCGGAAGCGATGGAAAGCGTTGACTGCGGTCTTCGCTTCATCAAGAATCTGCTGAACAGTCTTCTTTGCATCTTTAGCAAAGGATTGCTCGAGCAAGGAAATTTCCTTAACGAAACCAGTAACGCGACCTTCAACAATCTTGCTGATGGCTGCTTCAGGCTTGCCTTCTTCGCGTG
>CAYRJB010000037.1:0-10472 GCA_964424485.1 uncultured Actinomycetes bacterium | reverse complement strand
CCACGTTTGATTGCAGCATTCTCTGCTGGAAGTCCGAATGAATCCCAACCAATTGGATGCATCACGTTAAATCCACGTTGAACCCAATAACGGGCAATTACATCACCAAGTGCGTAGGCCTCAGCGTGACCCATATGGAGATCGCCAGATGGATAAGGAAACATGTCGAGAACATATTTCTTGGGGCGCGCGTCATCGGCGCGACCTGAACGGAAGGGCGCTAACTCATCCCAAACTGGAAGCCACTTTTCTTGAACTCCATGGATGTCGTACGCCTCATGCATGTTGCGAATTCTCGCATGAATACTTGGTCTCTCTGAAATCGAGAGAATTTACTTAGAAGATTGAGTGGAGCTAAGGGGACTTGAACCCCTGACCCCCTGCATGCCATGCAGGTGCGCTACCAGCTGCGCCATAGCCCCGAATTTCTACACGAAAAATATCAGGAAAAGTGAGTAGAGCGAATTTTGCTCGTAGGCAGGTTCTCATTACCAAGTGATGGTTCGGGCAAAGTTCCTGCATTGTGTTCGGCCAGGATCCAGAGTGGATATTCCTGGCGTGGAGAGAGTTCGAGAACTGACCAACATGCATTGGAGAGAATGGAAACCTGTCCCCACATCTGTTGTGGCCAACCTAAAAGCGCACCAATACCACAACGAATTGCGCCGCCATGAGAAGCGAATACAACAGGACCATCGATGCCTTCAATATGTTCTAAAACTGCCTCGCGCATTCTGGCTGCAACATCGCTTCGAGATTCGCCTGTTCCACCAGCTTTGATATCTGCACCTTGCAACCACGCTACAAAATTTTCACCATCCAGTTCGCGATTTTCCGCGCCGGTACGACCTTCCCAAGGGCCGCCATGGGTTTCTCGTAAACGTTGATCAGTAGCCACTGGAAGATTCACGATTGCCGCTAGCGCATCAGCCGTACGTTTTGCACGAGATAAATCCGAGGAGACAATTTTAACCGGCTTGATAGCAGCTAATTCTTTTGCCGCATGATCTACTTGAAACTCACCAACAGCATTGAGGGGAATATCTGAAGAACCTTGGAATCGCTGTTGAATATTCCAATCAGTTTGCCCATGGCGCCAAAAAATAATTTGTGCAGCCATTAGCGAGTCATATCCAATCTCAATTCAATGCGCGGGCAGTCATTCCAAAGATGATCAAGCATGTAGTACTTGCGAAGATCGGAGGTCTGAATGTGCACGACAAGGTCGCTGTAATCCAGCAGAATCCATGCACCACTTCCCTCTTTGCGAATCGGCTTCTCACCTATCTCAGCTAACTTTTCAAAAACGGCATCAGCTAGCGCATCTACTTGACGTTCATTTTGACCTGTTGCAATCAGAAAAACTTCGGAGAGAATCATTTCCTCGGACATATCAAGAGCCACTATGTCAGTTGCTAATTTCTCATTGAGAACATCAGCTGCAACCTTGGTGAGCTCTTGAACTTTTTTACTTGCTGCCATAGAGGCGCTTCTCCTTGATATAGGCGATTACTGATGGTGAAAGGTAATTCTCGACCGGTTTTCCGTTTTCGAGAGCTTCGCGAATTTCTGTTGATGAGATATCTAGTGCTTCAATCTTGATCTCCGGGAACTCACTCTTTTCACCAGTAGTACCGGGACGTTTGACAACCAGAATCTCAACTTGACGTTTTAACGTATCGGCTCGATACCACTTGTCGATTGATGCCGCAGCATCTGAACCAAGAATGAGAGTGAATTGATCTTTCGGATAGAAAGCCCGCAATTGATTGATTGTTTCGATGGTGTAAGTCTGACCTTTGCGCTGAACTTCAACGTCATTAACTGAGACTTTAGACTGCAAATCATCGGAAAGGTCATCCAAAGCAGCAATGCACATATTGAGTCGATCCTCTCCAGAAGCAGAGGTCGAACCTTTCATCCATGGAGTTCCAGCAGGAATCACCATTATTGAATCAAATTGTGGCGCCACCTTTTTGATAATGTGCAGATGCCCTAAATGAATAGGATCAAAAGATCCGCCAAGTAAACCTATCTTTGCTATTTGGGGCCTCGATCAAGAATTAATCGTTGTCGAGTCGAAGAACGAGGTAGAGACCAACGCACAGCAGCGAGAATGCAAATACGCCAAAGAAAATTGAAGACGCCGGCAATTCACGTTTTGCCGCTTCGGCAAGAAAGAGATGCTTCATAGGTAGAAAGATACCGAATCTCTTTACGGTTTTTCTCCACGTAGCAACGCTTTGAAACCATCTTCGTCAAGAATTGGCACTCCTAGCTCTTCAGCTTTGGCCGCTTTGGAGCCAGCGTTCTCGCCTACGACGACGTAATCGGTCTTCTTCGAGACCGATGAACCGGCTTTTCCTCCATGATCCACAATTACATCGTTGACGCCGTCGCGAGTGAAATCTTTAAGTGATCCGGTGACAACGATGGTGAGGCCAGTGAGAGTTTGTGGCGAGGTAGAAATTTTCTCAACATCAACCATTGCCACACCAGCTTTGGCCCATTTCGTCACAATCATCTGATGCCAATCGACTGCAAACCATTCGATGATTGATTCGGCAATGATTGAGCCGACACCATCGACCGCTGAGAGGGTTTCAATTGAAGCCTGCGAAATTGCTTCCATGGTCTTAAATTCCTTAGCAAGAGCCTGCGCAGCAGTTGGGCCAACATGGCGAATCGAGAGTGCCACGAGAACTCGCCACAATGGTCGTGTTTTTGCCTCTTGCAAAGCCTCAAGAAAGTTTGAGGCATTCTTTCCGAGCGTGCCATCCTTTTTGGTAAAAAATGCAGAGGTGATTAAATCTTTTTCAGTCAATGAGAAGAGGTCGCCCTCGTCAATAACTAGTTTCGATTCCAGCAATGCATTAGCGGCTTCGTATCCCAAGACATCGATATCAAGGGCTGCGCGTGAACCAATGTAAAAAAGTCTCTCGCGTAACTGAGCTGGACACGACTGTGAATTAGGGCAACGTAGGTCAACATCACCTTCACTCATTGCGCGAAGTTTGCTGCCACAGTCAGGACATTTTTCGGGCATGACAAATGGCTTCTCTTTGCCGGTACGTCGATCCACAACTGGGCCAAGTACTTCGGGAATGACATCTCCTGCTTTGCGAATAATTACGATGTCGCCAATTAATACGCCTTTGCGCTCAACTTCCTCGCGGTTATGCAAAGTTGCATTGGTAACGGTTGAACCCGCAACCACGACCGGCTCCATATAGGCAAATGGCGTAACCCGACCAGTGCGACCCACAGACACTTTAATATCCAGAAGTTTTGTCGTGACCTCTTCTGGTGGATATTTAAAGGCAATTGCCCATTTGGGAGCCCTAGATGTATATCCAAGAATTTCTTGCACCGCTATTTCATTGACTTTGATAACCGCTCCATCAATTTCATGTTCTACATCGTGGCGATGCTTTTCATAGTGATTAATGAAATCAATTACTTCTTTCCGATTTTTTGCGACTTTAAAGCGAGAAGAGGTGGGCAGCCCCCATGATTTCAAAAGATCATATGCATCGCTTTGATTCTTAAAGATAATTCCTTCGGCCGCTCCAATACCGTGCACCACCATAGAAAGTGGTCGAGAAGCAGTAATGCGTGGATCTTTTTGTCGCAGCGATCCTGCCGCTGCGTTGCGAGGATTGGCGAACCTTTGTTTCCCAGATTCTTCAAGTGCGTCATTAAATTCATTGAAAGCTTCGATGGGAAAGAAGACCTCGCCACGTACTTCAAGGAGTTCTGGATGTTTGCTTCCTGCAAGTTCGTGCGGAATCTCTTTAATCGTCTTAACATTTAAAGTGACATCTTCACCAGTTGTCCCATTACCTCGGGTCAAAGCTCGAACAAGTTTGCCCTTTTCATAGAGCAAATTAATGGCCAGACCATCAACCTTTACTTCGCATAGCCATGTATTTGTTACCCCCGCCTTATCAATTCGATCAAACCACGTATCTAGTTCTTCCAGATCAAAGACGTTATCTAGAGACATCATCTTTTCAATGTGATCATGTTGGGTAAACGTGGTACTAAATCCACCGCCTACTAATTGAGTTGGAGAATCATCTTCACGGAGCTCGGGATGTTTGCTCTCGAGTGTCTCGAGCTCTTTAAGCATGGCATCAAAATCTGCATCAGGAATTGCGGGCTTATCGAGAACGTAATAACGAAATTGATGATCGCGAATCTCGTCCGAGAGCTCTTTGATGCGATGTCGCACCTTATCGAGACTCTTATCTAAAGACATGGCGAGAGATTATTCAGTCACACTGACAGTTGCCGAGCCAACCACGCGCTCGCCATCATAAATAACAAGACCTTGGCCAGCTGCAAGACCCAAAAGTGGTTGATCAAGGTCGACTACGATCGAAAGTCCATCTGTTCGATATTCGCATGGAAGCGGTGAGCCATGTGCTCGAACTTGAGCAAAGCCGCGATGAGACTGCCCATGCTTTGGCTCTGGACCACACCAAATTGCCTTCTCCCCCTCGATATGTGAAATTGCAAGAGCTTCTTTCGAACCGACGACGACAGTGTTGCTCTTTGGTTCAATCTTTAAAACATATCTTGGATTGCCGTCGGCTGCTGGAATTGAAAGATTCAAACCACGACGCTGGCCTATGGTGTAGGTGTAAGCGCCTTGATGTGAACCAACTTGATTACCGTTCTCATCGACGATTGGTCCAGTTTCACTTCCCAAGCGATCACGCAACCATCCAGCATTGTTACCAGAAGGAATAAAGCAAATGTCATGTGAATCTGGTTTATTTGCAACATAGAGACCGCGCTTCTTAGCTTCGAGACGCACATCATCTTTAACAGTGTCGCCAAGAGGAAAGATTGCACCTTGTAATTGTTTCTCGCTGAGAACAGCAAGAACATATGACTGATCCTTAGCTGGATCTTTTGCGCGATACATCGCCATGCCACCTTCATACGGTTGCATCTGCGCGTAGTGCCCTGTTGCTACCGCATCAAAACCAAGAGCTTTGGCTCGCTCAAGAACAGCAGCAAATTTAATTTTTTCATTGCAGCGAAGGCAGGGGTTAGGAGTGCGACCTTGCGCATATTCGGAGATGAAATCTTCCACAACACCTTCGTGAAATTCTTCTGCCATATCCCAGATATAGAAAGGTATCCCAATCACATCTGCAGCACGGCGGGCATCGTGAGAATCTTCTATTGTGCAACACCCACGTGCTCCGCTCCGATACTTCTGGGGGTTGCTCGACAAGGCCAAATGCACGCCAATAACTTCGTGGCCAGCCTCATGCATGCGCGCTGCAGCGACGGCAGAATCAACGCCACCGGACATTGCTGCAACAACTTTTAATTTACTCATACCTTTTTAGCCGCCCGTGCTTTTGCTACAACCTCGCCAATTACGTTGCCCACATGCTCGATATCGCTGTGTTTCGTAGTCGGCCCGATAGAGAATCGTAGAGTTGAATCGGCAATATCTTCACTCTTACCCAATGCAAGAATCACGTGACTTGGGCGCATCACACCCGCGCTACATGCAGATCCTTGCGAGGCGCAGATTCCTGCTTGATCAAGAAGTACTAACAGGGATTCGGCCTGCGCTCCAGGAAAAGTGATGTTTGCAATTCCAGGAAGAGATGGTTGGACATCACCATTCACAATAATGTCTGGGACTGCCTTTTTAATAATTTCAATGAGCTCAGTGCGAAGATTACGCATCTTCTTATATCTCTTAGCACTATGTTCAACTGCATCTTTAACTGCAGCAGCAAAAGAGACAATACCTGGAGCATTTAGTGTGGATGAGCGAATATCGCGTTCCTGTCCACCACCATGAAGAATCGGGGTGATATCAAGTCCATGCTTAAGCACAAGAGCTGCAATACCAAGCGGTCCGCCTAATTTATGTGCGCTAACGGTTGCAGAGGTAACTCCAAGATCTGCAAAGTTGAAATCCACTTTTCCGAAACTCTGGACTGCATCTGTATGAACTGGGATCGAACCAGCAATCTTCACGACTTCAGCAATAGGTTGAATCGTTCCCAATTCATTATTTGAGTGCATCACTGCAATGAGGGCGATATCTGAGTTCTCGTTGACAATCGTTCGAAGAGCATCAAGATTTATGACTCCATCGGAATTGACGGGAACAGTAATCAGACGCGCTCCATCATGTTCAACGAGCCACTCCACTGGGTCTAGTACTGCGTGATGTTCGATTGCTGAAATAACAATTGTTTTTTTGCCGGAACTCCAAAAAGTTCCTTTGATTGCAAGATTATTTGCCTCTGTGCCCGATCCGCAGAAAATGATTTCAGATGGGCTCGCTCCCAAAGCACTTGCAATTAATTCTCGAGACTCCTCTACTTCGCGGCGCACGAGTCGACCTTGAGCATGAAGGCTAGAAGCATTACCAACGTGACTGAGCGCGCGATGAAGCGCAGCAATTGCAGGCTCCGACATTGGAGTCGTTGCTGCGTGGTCGAGGTAGATGCTCACATGGCGATTCTACTTCTCAACCTTTCTTAGCTTTTACGGCCTCCGTCGCAGTGGGAAGTACAGCAAATAGGTCTCCAACGATTCCAAAATCAGCGACTTCGAAGATAGGTGCTTCAGGGTCTTTATTGATTGCGACGATTGTCTTACTGGTCTGCATTCCAGCGCGATGTTGGATTGCGCCTGAAATTCCACATGCAACATAGAGTTGTGGTGAAACAGTTTTGCCAGTCTGACCAACCTGAAGTGAGTGTGGGTACCAACCAGCATCTGTTGCAGCGCGTGATGCACCAACTGCAGCGCCGAGTAAATCTGCGAAAGTTTCTACGGGAGTGAAATCACCGTTGGTTCCGCGTCCACCTGAAACAACAATATTCGCCTCGGTGAGTTCGGGACGCCCGCCTTTTTTAGCAGGTTCAACTTTTGTGACGACAGCTTTATCGACTCCATCAAATGTGACTGACATTTCTTCAATAGATGGATTCGACGCCTCTCCTACAGCAATCGAGTTGCCGCGAATGGTGATGATTGGAGTTCCATGGGTGACTTGGGAATGCACAATAGTGGAACCACCAAATACAGATTGAGTTGCAACAAGATCTGATGTCAGATCGATAGCATCGGTGATAACGCCAGATTCCATGCGCACTGCGAGACGTCCAGCGATTTCTTTGCCACGCGCAGTTGAGGAAATCAAAATCGCTTTTGGAGATATTTTTGATGCAACTTGTTGAATCGCCTGAACTGTTGCAGCAACAGAATGCTTTTCAAATTCAACACCTGTACAAACAATAACTTTATCGATAGGGAAAGATGCGAGTTGTGCGGCAAGCTCTTTTCCATTGGAAGCGCATACGACCGCAGTAACATCACCAAGTCGTTTGCCAAATGTGGCGAGTTCGCCAATCGCTTTCGGCACGACACCGCCTACAGAATCAACAAGAATGAGCGCGCTCATACCAGCCTCCTTTCCGCAAGGAAGTCGGCCAATTTTTGGCCAGCCGAACCATCGTCTTCAATCTTTACTCCAGTGCTACGTGGAGGGAGAGCATTGGCATCTTTAACTGCAGACCACGCGCTTTGCGCATTTGCGCCAACATCTGCAAGGGATTTGATATCCAAGGGCTTCTTCTTGGCGGCCATAATTCCTTTAAAGGATGGATAGCGTGGTTCATTAATCTTTTCTACAACCGATACAACAGCTGGAAGAGATGCGTTCATCTCTTCAACACCAAATTCAGTTTGTCTGGAGATTGAAACAGTTGATCCTTCGACTGAAATCGAGCCGGCAAAAGTAAGTTGAGCAAAACCAAGTCTTTCGGCCAACATTGCAGGGACAACTGACATACGTGCATCTGTTGACTCTGTTCCGCAGATAACCAAGTCGTACCCGCCTTGTTTGATAGCAGATGCGAGAACTGCAGAGGTAGCGAGCGCATCAGAACCAGCGAGCGCACCATCTGCAACAACAATCCCATCATCAGCCCCCATTGAAAGAGCCTTACGCACTGCTTCATTGGCACGTTCTGGTCCCATGGAAATAATGGTGATTGTGTGCCCGCTTCCCTCACCAGCTTCTCCAGTTGGTGAATGCGCTTCAACTAATTTCAAAGCTGCCTCTACGGCATATTCATCTAAATCATTGAGAACTACATCTACATTGTCGCGATCAAGGCGGCCATCAGAGCCCATTTTTTTCTCTGCCCATGAATCCGGTACTTGCTTCACGCATACTGCAATCTTCATATGGCAGATGTTACTGCTTGGTAGCCGTGATTGTTAACGTCTGCTCGCCACCAGAGCCAGTTAAGGTTTCGGGGTGAAACCAGCAGACCCCCGGTACTTGGGCGCATTCCCCACTGCAGAGGGAACCAACTTTGCAATTTGGGCTGCAGCTGCCGACGCTGTTGAAGTCTGCCTCTTTGAAGAGGTCAATGGAAAGATGATGGAGACGCGCTTTGCACTCGCCCATCGCGATGGTCCAATCTTCCACGGATATCTTGCAGGAGTTCGCGCTGGTCAACGTTATGGATTTCGCGTCTACGGGCCATGGCGCCCCGAAGAAGGTTGGCGTTTCAACCCAAATAAACTTCTTATCGATCCCTACGCCCATCAATTAGATGGCGAAGTCCAATACGTTCCTGAAATTTATGGCCATCACGCTTCGGATGGTCTTGGAACTGGCGACATTACGGTCATGGACGAACGCGATAGCGCTGGGTTTGTTCCTTACTCAGTTGTCGTTGACCTCCCCCGTGAAAAATTGCGCCACATGAATTTGCCATGGGCTAAGACCATTATTTATGAAGCTCATGTTCGAGGTCTGACAATTTTTAATGAAGACATTCCTGAAAATGAACGCGGCACATACAAGGCTCTTGGACATCCATCGACGATTGCATATCTACAGAAGCTTGGAGTCAATTGTCTCGAGCTCATGCCGATTCACGAATTCATGACCGAACCTGCGATTAAAGCGCGAGGTCGAAAAAATCATTGGGGCTATAACGCTGTTGCATTTTCTGCACCTCATCGCGGGTATGCAGCAACTGATAATCCCATCGAAGAGTTGAAAGAAGCAGTTCGCAACCTCCATGAAGCTGGGATTGAAGTCGTTCTCGACGTTGTCTACAACCACACCGCTGAAGGTGGACCTGGTGGTCCGACACTGCACTTCCGCGGCATTGATAATAAAGGCTTTTATCGTCGCAGCAATGGCGATCACTATGAAGATTTCACAGGATGTGGCAACAATGTAGATGCACGCCGCACCTGGGTTGTGCGGATGATTATCGATTCACTTCTCTTTTGGACTGAAGTTATTGGCGTGGATGGATTCCGTTTTGATCTAGCAACTGCAATTGCGCGAAATGCATATGGCATTGAAACTCATTCTGCCTTGATGACAGCAATTATTTCCGAGCCATACTTGCGCTCTCGGAAAATGATTGTTGAACCTTGGGATATTGGAGGATACGCCCTCGGCGACTTCGCTCACCCATGGAGAGAGTGGAATGACCACTACCGCGACACTGTTCGCCAATTTTGGCTCGCAAATCCTGCGCGTGGATTCTCCGAAGGTGTTGGCGATTTTGCATCTCGTCTCTCTGGATCGCATGACATTTTTTATTATCGGGGGCCGACCTCATCAATCAATTTCATAACTGCTCACGATGGATTCACTCTCGCAGATTTAGTGCGTTATAACCAGAAAAACAACAAGCCAAATATGGAAGACAATCGTGACGGGTCAGATAACAACCGTTCATGGAACGTCGGCTTTGAAGGCGAGATTAAAGATAAAGTCATTGCGCCAACTCGTCACAAATTACAGAAGTCGATGATGGCAACCTTAATTCTCTCTGCGGGAATTCCCATGTTATTGATGGGCGATGAGAATGGTCGAACTCAACGTGGATCCAACAATGGTTACTCACTTCCAGATGATGGGGATATCACTTCGCCTAAAGCATTTGCCGGAGGTTGGGCTCTTAACTGGAATCCAAGCAAAGAACAGGAAGATCTCTTTGAAACAGCGCGTACGCTGATATCGCTTCGCCAGAAATATCTAGCTGACGTAACGAAAGAATTCTTTACTGGTGAGATGGATTTAGGCACAAGCAGAAAAGATCTTGCATGGTTTAGACGAAATGGTGAAGAGATGTCGGATGAAACTTGGCATCAGGGCGATCGCACATATCTTGCAATGTTCGTTGACGCGACTGCAAACCAAGCTCTTTTGATGTTATTTAACGGTTCAAAAGAAAATCAAGAATTCACTCTGCCTTCTGAAAAGTGGGGCGCTCAATACCGATCAGTATTTGACTCTTCTCAATATATTGAAAAATTTGAGCCACAAATTTCTAAGCCTGGCGATAAAACTACTGTTGAGTCACATGCAGTTCAGGTGTGGCTGGTTAATCGAAACTAATCTAAACTCTACTCATGCTCGCAATCGTTGCTCCAGGGCAAGGCGCACA
>CAYRJB010000036.1:0-10600 GCA_964424485.1 uncultured Actinomycetes bacterium | reverse complement strand
CGATCACGAACTCATTCCATGCGGCGATAAATGTGAAGATAAATGCCGTGACAATGCCAGGCAGCGCCAGAGGCAAAATCACAGTACGCAAAGTCTTAAACCTAGATGCGCCATCAATCCATGCAGCTTCTTCGATATCAACCGGAATTGATGCGAAGAAAGAAGAGAGGATCCAAATAGAAAATGCCATATTAAAGGCGCCGTAAATTAAGATCAACGATAGATATGTATCAACGAGATGGAACTTCACGATCTCTCGGAAGATACCTACCACGAGAGCCGTTGGTGAGAACATCTGAGTTACAAGCACCAGGAGTAGAAACGCGGTACGTCCCTTGAATCTATTGCGTGCCACGTAATAAGCGGCAGGTATTGAACAGACCAGCACCAACATCGTTGCACAGAATGAAATGAAGAAAGAACTCTTCAAATATGTTGCAAGAGGAATCTGGTGCCACACCTGTGTGAAATTGGACCATGTCCATGTCGATGGCAGGTAATCAATAGGAATTTTCTGGATCTCAGCTTTTGGCTTGAGAGCCGAAAGAATCATGTAGAGATATGGCAGGAAGAAGAGCACTCCGATTGTCCACCCTGTAATCGTGAGAGTGACGAAGCGACCATTGATCTTGCGCTTCTCTTTTGCGCCTGTATCAATCATTCTGTCGCCTCCTTCCACTTAGAGACCTTCAGGAAGACCATAATGAAAATCAAAATAATGACGAAGTTAACGGATGCAAGAGCTGCAGATGCGCCAATATCTTGATCGCGGAAGGAAAGTTTGTATGCAAGTGTGGTGGTGGTGTCTGTTGAATAACCAGGACCTCCGCCAGTCATCGCCCAAATAATGGGGAATGAGTTAAAAACGTTGATGAGATTAATGACCGCAGCAACAAGTAGCGCCGGGCGAAGAAGAGGAAAGGTAATTTCCTTATAACGCGTCCAGCCACTTGCACCATCAACAGTCGATGCCTCAAGAATGTCATCAGGAACAGTGGTGAGACCGGCGAGGATGACATAGGTTGTAAATGGAATCGATACGAAGACTGCGACAGCCATCAACCAGAAGAAAGACCATCCGGGAACTCCAAGCCAGTCGACTGCTTCTTTAATAATTCCAAGATCCATCAATATGCGATTGAGCATTCCGTAGAAACCATCGAGAATCCAACGCCAAACAATTGATGTCATAACAACTGATGCGGCCCAAGGAATGATGAGCGAGTAACGGACAACTTTTCGTCCTGGGAACTTTTGATGCAAAATCTGAGCAAGAGGAAGCGATATCAAAATGGTGGCAGCAACGACGCCAAATACCCAAATGGCGGTGCGCATAAATGTGGGTGCAAGTTCAGGATTGGAAAAGACGGTTCTGTAATTAGCGATTCCGTTCCAACCTTCGGAGATACCAGTTGAATCGATCTGGTGTAATGAAGTACGGATCATTTCGATTGCCGGCCAAATCACCATCACGGCAATCATCACTATGGAGGGGCCAATCCATGGGATTGCGCCAAAGCGAGACTTCTTTAAAGCAGAGTTGCTCATAACATCCTTCTGGCTTAAAACTACTTGCTTATCTTATGAAGTAGGGGTCCGCATTTGATGCGAACCCCTACGACTTTCGAAAGGATTTCTCTTACGAGAAATTAATTACTTAGCTGCTTCAGCCTTCTTTTGAAGGTTGTTGAGCACAGTTGTTGGGTTGCCTGTAGCAGCAAGACCAACGGATGTCTGAAGCGCACCCTTCACTGCTGACCATGAAGCGATATCTCCTGGGTAGAAGATAGCCTTTGGAAGCAATGCAATGAATGGAGCAAGTGCAGGATCCTTAGCTGCAACAGCACCAGCTGACTTTGTAGCTGGGATGAAGCCGCCAGCAGCCTTCAAGAAGTCTGCATAGTTAGCTGGCTGGTACAAGAAGTCCATGAACTTCTTGATTTCAGCAGCATGGCCATTTGCCTTGTACATGGTGAAGTAATCCTGAACACCAAGTGTTACAGCTTCCTTACCTGTATTAGCAACGAATGAACCTGTTCCAAGGTTGAGCTTCTCTCCACCGTTAGCCTTGAGCCAAGCTGGCAAGAAGACAGAACCGTTGATGAATGCAGCCTTGCCAGATGCGAACAATGTTTGTGCGCAAGCTGTGCGGTCGCACTTAGCTGGGTTTGGTTGGATGTACTTAAGATCATTGAGCTTCTTGATGAACTTCATTGTCTCAATGTTTTCCTTGGAGTTGATGACCCACTTCTTTGTTGCGTAGTCATAAAGCTTGCCGCCGTTACCGCCAGCCCAGATTGAGAACTCAGCTTGAGCTTCTTCTGGTCCGAGTGGAAGTGCGTAAACATAAACGCCAGGGTTCTTAGCCTTGATCTTTGCGCCAACCTTGATGAGGTCATTCCAAGTCTTTGGAAGTGTTGTTACGCCAGCCTTCTTCAAGATGTCCTTGTTGTAGAAGAGTGCGCGTGCAGATGCAAGGTCAGGAAGTGCGTAAACAGTTCCGTTGTACTTTGAGTTGTTCAAGAATGTTGGAAGGATGTCATCAAGTGTTGACTTTGAAACAACCTGATCTGCTGGGTAGAGAAGACCCTTAGCAGCTGGATCTGAGTAGTCACCCTTGTTAACAACGTCAGGTGTCTGACCTGTTGCAATAAGAGTCTTTACCTTGTCATCGATGTTGTCCCATGAAACGACAGTGACCTTCATTGTGATTCCTGGGTTAGCAGCAGCGAATGCCTTTGAAAGAGCATCCCATTGAGCTTGCTGTGTTTTGCCATCTCCAGGGTAATCAGCTGCGACCATCTTGAGTTCGACATCAGCAGCATGTGAAGCACTGACGCCTACTGCAGTGGAGGCAGCCAAAACGACGGACGCCGCGAGGGCGAGACGACGTGTGGTCTTCTTCATTGAGTCTCCTAGTTATATAGAGGGCGCCCAGTCAGGTGACTAGGCGAGGTAGGCACACTCAACACCGCGGCGCCTATGAAATCAAGGATTTGATTGTAAATGTTTCGTTACAAAAGAAAACGCTCAAAAACGCGCAAAAAATCTTGACTCACCCTTGGCCAATAAGTAGGTTGCGTCTATGACAACGTTTGCTGAGCGTGAAATCGCCTCCCAGCCTGAAGTCTGGGCCCAAACTGCCGACTTCTTCCCATCCGTCGCCCATCTCCTCCCTAAGAAGGGTGAACGTGTAGCCGCTGTTGGATGTGGATCCTCATGGTTTATGTCCCAGGCCTATGCCGGCTGGCGCGAATCGCATGGATTTGGCGAAACTGATTTTTATACCGCTCGCGAATTCGCTTACAACCGTAAATACGATCGCATCGTCGCTATTTCCAGATCAGGTACCACAACAGAAGTAGTTGAACTACTTGGGAAGATTTCGACTCCTTCTGTTGTGATTACTGCAATTCCTGACTCCCCTATGGAGAAGTTGGCGAGCGAAACAATCGTTATGCCTTTCGCTGATGAAGAATCTGTCGTTCAAACTCGTTGGGCAACAGCCGCACTTGGTCTTCTTCGCATGTCCACTGGATTTGATTTGAAATCAATTATCAAAGATGCAGAAGTTGCCTGTAACTCAGATATTTCAGCTCTGCTCGAAGTCGAACAGATTTCCTTCATTGGCAATGGTTGGACTATTGGCCTTGCACAAGAAGCTGCGCTCAAGACTCGCGAAGCTGCGCAATTCTGGTCTGAGGCTTATCCATCTTTTGACTATCGCCATGGCCCAATGTCTATTGCGCAAAAGGGTCGCGCAACATGGGCATTTGGAAAGATTGATCCAAAGCTTGCTGACGATATTCGTGCGACTGGCGCGCTCTTCGAGAGTTCTGACTTAGATCCAATGGCTCACCTCATTCGTGCGCAACGCGTGGCGATTGGAATTGGCCTCAAGCGTGGTTTAAACCCAGACCAACCACGTGGATTGGCTCGTTCAGTAATCCTCGCTTAAGGGTTCGGTACTCTTGAGGCATGAGATATGTCGCGGCCATTGATGTTGGCGGCACATTTATCAAAGCAGCTCTCGTCTCTGAAAATTTAGAGATCATCGAGAAATCCTCAACAAATACTCCTAAGAACGATCTCACTGGTGAAGCAACTGCCACAGCAATTGCTGAACTCGTGAAGTCATTTGAAAGCAAACATCCAGTCGATGCAGTTGGGTTCGCAGTTCCTGGTGCGATTGATGAAGTTCATGGCGTAGTTCGCTGGGCAGGCAATCTTCAATGGAAGAACATTCCTATTAGAGCACTCGTCGAGAAAGCTACACATAAACCAGTCGCATTCAAGCACGATGTGCGCACAGGAATGGTTGCAGAGCAACGTAAAGGCGCAGCACATGGATTTAACCAATCCATATTTATTCCAATTGGTACTGGCTTTGCTGCAGCATTTGTCATCGATGGTGAGATTAGATCGAGCGACGGTTACGCAGGCGAGATCGGCCATGTCAACGTTGGCGGACCTCGCGCGTGTGTCTGCGGAAAATCTGGATGCCTTGAAGCTATTTCATCCGCACTTGCTATCTCAAATAATTATCGGGAGAAAAGCGGTAAAGATTTAACTTCTGCAGAAATTGTCGCCGCCGCAGAGCAAGGCGATGCAACTGCACAAGAAGTTTGGAATGAAGCCGTTCATTTCATTGGCGTTGCCATTGAAATGTTGATTACAACACTCGCACCTGAAGTGATTGTCTTTGGCGGCGGAGTCTCGAAGGCTGGAAATAGCCTCCTCGCTCCCCTTGAGAAATATCTTGATGATCGACTTACATTCCAACGACGCCCTGCATTGCGTATTGCTCATTTCGGTTCTGATGCTGGAACAATTGGCTGTGCCCTCATTGCATTCGATCGGATCAATTCATGATTGTTCTTGCTAAGAAAATTCTGATTGGCGATGCGCTGCAAGAGAACAAATACCTTACGATTGAAGAAGGCATCATTTCATCGATTTCAGATGAAGGCACTCCGGATATAACTATTGACGGAACTTTGTTACCTGGTTTTGTAGATATCCACTCGCATGGTGGCGGTGGCTTCTATTTTTCCGATAAAAACATCGAGAACGTGCGAAAGGTAATTGCTACTCATCAATCGCACGGAACCACTTCAATCATGGCTTCACTTGTCACCGAGCCTATTGAGACAATCAAGGAACAAATCCTTCGACTCAAGCCCCTCGTACAAAATGGCGAATTGCTCGGTATTCACCTCGAAGGCCCATTCCTCTCCGAGCACAAGTGCGGGGCGCATGATCCAGCGCTGCTCCGCGATCCCGAAATTTCATTACTTGAAGAGCTTGTTGCCCTAAGCGAGGGAACAATCGCTATGGTCACAATGGCGCCAGAACGCAAAGGCGGAATTGAAGCTGTCGAGTATTTCGTCGATCATGGAATAACCGTTGCGATTGGGCACTCGGATGGGTCATATGAAGTTGGACAAGCCGCCCTTGCTGCAGGCGCATCTGTGTATACCCACTTTTATAACGCAACGCCGAAGTTTGATATCCATGCTCCTTATACAGAGCCAACGATTGCAACTGCAGCGCTTGAAGATCCAGAGATTGCCTATGAAATCATCAATGATGGTGTGCATCTATCGAATGAGGTCATTCAATTTATTTTGAAACATGGTCATAGACGCACGATTGCCGTAACAGATGCGATGTCTGCTGCTGGTGGCGAAGATGGTTCTTACACAATAGGAGCACTTGGCGTCACCGTTAAAGATGGCGTTGCGCGTTTAACAGAAGGCAATTCACTTGCTGGTTCGACTCTTACAATGGATAAGACATTCAATCGACTCATCAGTGAATTTGGGTTAACGATTGCGCAAGCATCTTTCGCTTGCTCCACTCTCCCAGCTCGGACTCTTGGATATTCCTACATTGGCGAGATTCGCGAAGGTGCCCTCGCCGAGTTTGTGGAAGTCCGAGAAAATAAGTTTTACAAGACTCAGATTCTGATTTGAGCTGCACATCCATCTCCCGCAGGCTTGGGCGATGGTTTTACAGATGGCTTAGGCGTGGGTGAAGGTGTTGGTCCTTGAGCCACATCAAATGAAACAGGAATCTCGTTATCGGCGTGTGTTCCAGTGATATCAATAAATCGCAACGCTCCAATATGCGTTCCAGCTGGAAGTTTGGTGATACTCAATACCCAGCGACCTGTTGCTGCGCGTGCCAATGATTGTGTCCCATTGCCTATTGTTGAATCAGCGTTTACCCATTTCACTTCGCCTGTGACAACAGGCGTCCCATCAGGGCGCGTAACATCGACTGTAAATTTGGAAGTTCCATTGGTATCAGTACTGCTTTGAGAAATTAACGCCATCGTTGTTGCTTCATCTTCCGGCAAGAGATCGCCTGGCTCGGGCACCCATGTTCCGCTTGTAAGGTTGCTAAATTGCGCAGAGGTGCCGCCAAAAACATTGAGATCAACACGCGTTCCAGGCACACCGTATTTCTTCGCAATTCCGCATGATGTGTACTGCCAGAGTTGCCATTGCGCGGAGCAATTTGCATTTGTCCACGAATGGGCATAACAACCAACAGTTTTCGAATTAGGCGATGAAGTGAATGGATCCTTGGTATATCTCGCCAACCACAATGGATAAGAACGTAATTCAGAGTCTCGGACAAGATTACGTTCTAAGAACAGTGGATAGGAGTAGATAAAAGGTTTCTTCCCAGTCTTCTCAGCAACTGTTGCAAGCCAGGTCTTAGCCCATAAAGTGACGTAAATACGATTCATAAATTTTGTGCATACGCCATTTGATTTGCGAACACAATTATCTTCAAGGTCGAGAGCCATCGGAATATCGTTTTCGGTATAACCACCGATTGACGCTAATCTCCAAATCGCTTTCTGGGCTTGGGCTTGTGCGTCACGAACGATAAAGGCCTTGTCTGTGCTATCTGGCATATAGGAATAGAAATAAAATCCCGTATAGATACCGGCGGCTTGCGCCGCAGGGCGATCAATCTTGAGATATTTCAGAGCTTGTGCATCTGCCTTAGTCTGCGAGTCTCCACCTTTAATCAAGACAAAACGAATACCTGCGTTATACATAGTCTTGAAATTAATCAGTTTGCCATTGGGGTGTTGCCAATAAGAGATATCCATTCCGTGAATGCGATCTCCAGGACCCATTCGAGTGATCTCGTTGGTAGTGAAAGCGACCGCGTTATTGGCAACCATCACAAGTGAGATGATGATTGTGAGCGCTAATCCAAGTTTTTTCTTCACTCTTCCACAATCTCTAGTTCGACTCCAACAACTGATTTTATTGCCTCTTGAAGCAAAGCTATATGTTCGGGGTTGCGTGCTGATTTGAAATCATGTTTGCCACCCAACTTTTCGGCGTCGATAAAACTGAGCGTCAACACCGAATCTTGGAGCGCAACAAGTCGAGCATCAAAAAATGCGAGCCAGGCAATGCGATTGTGCGACTCGACATAGTCGAGTACCTGATTCCATTGGCTCTTGAGCTCTTCTAGGCTCATCGAAATGCTCATATCAAGGCAAATATATTCTCTTTCTTGATTAGAATTGAGCATATGGAAAGAGAAGCTCTTCGCGGTGGCGTTCAACGCACCGACTTGGCGATGAACGATGGTCGCACCATTCGTTATTACGACCAGGGAGAAATCTCTCGTTCTGCTCAAGATCAGCGTCCATCAGATGCGCCTGCAGGTATTGGCGAATTGCGCCTCGATCCACTTGTGAATGAATGGGTAGCTGTTGCATCGCATCGTCAAAATAGAGTCTTTAATCCTCCAAAATCTCTCTGCCCGCTCTGTCCTTCCACTCAGGAATTGCACTCAGAGATTCCAGACTCAAGTTACAACGTCGTTGTTCTTGATAATAAGAATCCAGCGCTCAATCAAATCTCTAGTGCGTGGACTCTCCCAGAATTAAATGGACCTGATACTCCAGCAGTAGCGGGTGTCGGAAAGTGTGAAGTTGTTGTCTTTTCCGATCAACATGATGGTTCTTTTGGTTCTCAAAGCGAGGATCGAATGCGCCTGGTATTGCTCGCGTTGGTTGATCGCACGGAAAAACTCAAAAAGATATCCAACATCGTTCAAATATTTCCTTTTGAAAATCGTGGCGAAGAAGTCGGAGTCACACTTAGCCATCCACATGGTCAGATTTACGCCTACTCGTACCTCACTCCTCGAACTGAGCGAATGATCGATGCTGCAAGAGCTCATCAGGCAAAGACAGGGAAAGTCCTCTTTGATGACATCGTCGCAAAGGAAATTGCAGATAAGACTCGTATCGTGAGCGAGAATTCACATTGGATTGCTTTTGTTCCTTTTGCTGCACGTTATCCATATGAAGTCATCATCGCTCCTAAACAATCAGTAAGAGATTTCACCGAACTGAGCGATCTTCAAATCGATACTTTTCCCAAGATTGCTAAAGAGATTTTCACGCGTATCGATGGTGTCATAGGGGTGCCAATGCCTTATATGTCTGGTTGGCATCAAGCAACCACCACAACAGATGGCGATTTACTCAGACTCCACCTTCAGATAACTTGTGTGCGACCTGCTCCAGGTAAATTGAAATATCTGGCTGGAAGCGAATCTCTCATGGGCGCATTTGTCATGGATAAGACTCCTGAATCAGCTGCAGAACAGTTACGCGCCATTAAGGTAGATCTGCCGCTGTGAGTCGCATTCTTGTCACAGGTGGCGCTGGCTACATTGGCAGTGTCGCTACAAAGATGTTGCTCGATGCCAACTATGAAGTGACCGTTCTTGATGATTGCAGCACTGGTCATGCCGACGCTGTTGACTCGCGTGCATCATTTATTCAAGGTTCGATTCTTGAAAAGAATGCCGTCTTATCTGCGCTGGCTGGATGCGAGTCCGTCATGCATTTTGCAGGTAAGTCTTTGGTTGGGGAATCAGTTGAGAACCCCAATCTCTATATAACTACCAACGTACACGGCACAGCCACGCTCCTGGAGTCTATGAAAGAGTCAGGTATTCGCAAGATTGTTTTCTCTTCAAGCGCTGCGACATATGGCGAGCCCTTAAGTGATTTGATTTCTGAAGATGCTCCGACCAATCCAACAAACCCATACGGTCAAACCAAATTGGATGTGGATCGCCTTTTGGCAGATGCAGCCTCGAGTGATGGCATTGCCGCAATTTCTCTACGGTATTTCAATGTTGCAGGAGCCCTAAAGACTCACGATGGATGGCTCGGCGAACGACATGATCCTGAAACGCATTTAATCCCCAATATCCTTAAATCTAATTCTGGCGCTCGTCTTAAAATCTTCGGCACAGATTGGCCAACACCAGATGGAACATGTATTCGCGACTACATCCATGTAGTTGATTTGATCGAGGCCCACATTGCTGCACTGAAGAAAGTTCAAAGTGGAAGTCATCAGATAATAAATCTAGGTTCTGGCGAGGGTTACTCTGTTCGCCAAGTGATGAATACTGCAAGCGCAGTGCTTGGCAGAGAAGTACCGTATGAAGAAGTTGGAAGACGCGCTGGAGATCCAGCCATTCTCGTCGCTTCTATTGCAAAAGCAGAGGAGGTTTTAGAGTGGAGACCTACTCGAAACCTCGAGAGCATCGTCAGCGATGCCTATCAATCTTCGATGTAGAACTTAGATTTTTAAGCAGGGTTGCAAGAAAGAACTTCTACCCCGCCGATATCAGTCAAAATGTTCTTTAGATCTGTTGGATCAGTTCCGGGAATTGCGACCATGATCTCGTCGAATCCACGGCCATCTTCATTTTTAAGCACTTGAAGCCCGCGGATATCTCCTCCTGCAAAACCGATTGCTGATGCGACAGCGCCAAGTGAACCTGGGCGGTCTGGAAGAGAAACTTCGAGTTTGAAAAGTGCCATGACCGAAAGATAACAGAATTAAGTTAATTCCAGATTGCTTATTTATTAACGCAATTGCAAGCCTACGAGGGCAACTGCAACGCTGAGAACGAGCAAAAAGACCACTCGGACTATTTCACGACTATCGGAGAGATCTGGCAACAATGTATCCGCGTAACGGCCACGGCCTTTCTCCTGATGACGTTCCATCAAAAAGAGAACGATCCAACCAAGCGCCCATGCTGGCTCGGAATGTTCAAAGAATGGGACTTTCCAAATTGAAACTGAGAGCCATAGCACGATTGCCATGGCAAATCCCCCGATTGTTGCAAATTGCAGTGAGATGCCGATGAGAACTGCAAGTCCAATAGCAATTTCAGAGAGCATGACAAACCACGCCGAAACAACAGCATGATCCACCATAGGGCGAAGTAAAAATGAAATTGGCGAGTGACCGATGTATTGAGAGATATCGGTTCCAAAAAATCGCGGAGAAGTTGGAACTAAATAACCCGGATCAGTTGCTTTATACCAACCACCGTAGAGCCATGTAAGTCCCATAAAAATTCGGAGAACGCTCATGTGAGCAGGTTGATTTCTCCAGGAGTGTGTTCCGAACTTTGTCGCCATAGGAGAACTCTAAGTACCCGTGAGCATGGGGTGTAAATAGATTCGAAGTACAAAGGGGGTGAATTAGCAATAACTGGCTCCCCCGGCTGGTCTCGATCCAGCGAC
>CAYRJB010000035.1:0-11033 GCA_964424485.1 uncultured Actinomycetes bacterium | reverse complement strand
AAGGTCGTAGTTGCTGTTGCTCCATTGCCATCGGTAACGGTCACAGTTTCAGTGAATGTTCCACCTACGGTTGGAGTTCCGCTTACATATCCTGTTGCAGAGTTAAGCGAGAGTCCTGCGGGCAAAGGTGTGGCTAAGGTGAATAAGTAAGGTTTAGCACCACCTAGAGCGGTCAAATGAATGTTTAATAGTTCACTCTCTACATCCAGAGTAAGCAATCCTGCTGGAACATCCAGCGTAAGTGCAGGCGCGATAGTTAATGCGGAAACTGAAGATATTGTTGTCGCAGTTTCGCTGTTAAGTGTATTTGTGACAACAATTCGATAATAAGTTCTCGATTGTCCCGAGGTAACTGAAAGTTCACCCAAATCGAGAATATTCGATGTTTTGCCGGGCAAATCAGAATAAGAAGAATCCGCAGAATTATCGGGGCTAGATTGCCACTGGTAAGTCAGTGTTCCACCGTCAGAAGTGCTTGTAGATACGTTATATGTATAACTTTGCCCAGTTGTTTTATTTACTGTATTTGGCAAAGTAATTGCTGAGACGGCCGTCGGTGCAGGGTTTGTCTTGCCCTGTGCACTTATTGAGCCTGGAGAAGCTGTGAAGTTAGGACTTGTAGAAATGGCGATTACTGTGACTGTGTAAGACTCGTTTGAATTGAGTCCCACAATAGGTGTCGAGCCGCTTATGTAATTCAGATATTCCGTCGGCGAGATTCCGGGCCCAGTGACAGTCAGGGTGTACGTCGTGGCATCGGTGACAGTCGTGAATGTTGCGACCAGGCCATGTGCATTGTTTGGAATCGCATTTACCTGAATCTGAGCTGGATCTGCGAGCTGTTGAGGCAAAATGCGAATCTCAACAGTCTTAGTCTCTGCATTATTAAATTCATCGGTAACTCGAATAGAAACTGTTTGGGTTTCTACGCTTGAGGGAGTACCAAATATCTTCCCATCCGAAGAACTAAGAGAGAGACCAGCAGGCAAAGTTCCTGTTGTGAGTTCAAAGAGCAATGTGCCTGCTCCCCCAGTGGTGGTTGAGCTATAAGCGAATGGCTTCCCAAAGGTTCCATCAACTGTCGCAGTAAGAGAATCAAAGTGAACCGGAGTTGCAAATGTTGCAGTTAAGTTTGCACTGCTTGCCGTGTAATTAGTGTTGTTACCAAATTCGACGATGCTTGCTGTCGCGGTATCGGTCATCGCGAGTGACCAATCCCATGTGGTTCCGTTAAATGCGTAGACCAATTTTGGAACGTCTGCTGTTTGAACAGTGGTTGTGTCATTGATATCAGTCCATGTTTGACCATTTGCAGGAAGATTGATGAGCGACATTTGTGCTTGAGCTGCGTTAGGTCCGGGAGACCAATACAGGGCGCCATCCTGGGTTTGCAGAGCAGTACTGCAGAGCGCGTCAGCGGTATAGGCCGCACTCCAAGCTGATGTCAAACATTTGATACCAGAAGTTTGATATGTAATTCCCGTTGAAGAGGCTTTGACAAGGATAGTTTGGACAATGAATGTGCCAGAGCTATTGATTACTGAAGTCAGATAACCTGTTGTGCCGTTATAGCCTGTTGCCAGCGCATTATCAGTCGCAGTTCTCCAGACGGTTGCAGTTTCACTCAAGGTGTAAAAGTGGCCATTTTGATTATTGAAGAAGTACCACTGCGATCCAATTTGATAGGTGCTTACAGGCTCTGCCTTAACGGAAATATCTGAGCTTGCACCAGCTCCGGTTATCATCAAATTATTAGTGAGCGCATTTGATACATCAAGAACAGAGCCTTCAGCGGTCACGGTCTTTGAATCTGAAGAAATCGTCCACGTTACTGATGTTCCGCTATAGCTCAACGTTCCTGAACCATTTGAAACTGTGACGGTCGCCTTGACTGGCCATAGACCGTTTTGCGTGTCTTCAATAGTGATTGTGCCAAGTGAGCTTGGAGTATTAGGTGCAATCAAAACTTTCGAGTTCAGGGTGACGCGAGGATACGCTGGTGTTGCACCTGGTCCGAATGTGATCTGCTGTGTGACTGTTGCAGATTCGTAATTCGTATCTGCTGCCTTCGTAATTGTGAGCATGCAGTAGCCGCTTGTTAGTCCGCCACCAGCTGAAATGGTGAGTGGAGAGTATGTTTCGACGTTACAAATTCCACTTGGAGAATTGCTTTCTACAACCATTGTCACTGCGCCAGTGCCAGATCCACCGCGATACGTTGGATAGATCTTGTATCGATAATTTCCAGTGTAGTTATCGACGACGAGAGGAGTCTGTTGCGCCTTCACGACTGTGAGAGTGAGAAGTGTGTTGTTGTAAGTAAATGTGTAGTTCAAAGCTGTTGCACCAGAACATGCCACAGATTGTGGAGAGCCGGCGCTAGTACGAGTCGAATATGTCGTTGTACAAACAGCCTGATTAGTTAGGACTGATGCATTTTCCGCAACTCCCCCTACGGTTACAAAACCTGTGTAATTCGGAGTAATTGTTGGAACGGCGCTGCCGTAGACAAGTGTGGTCGACGGTACCGAAGGCTGAACGGTTATTGAGGCTGGAGTAATTGTTGCAGTAATTGATTCGGAAGCTAATGTGTAATTTGAAGCGTTAGTTCCCGACAATGCATACGAAATTCCTACCTGTCTTGATCCAACATCCTTGGATGAATATTGTCCAGCAAATGCAGTGACGGTGAAAGTGTCGCTACCTACGAAGCCTGTTACAGATCCAAGAGTTGGCGCGGAAGCCGTAGTTGTGCCGTCATACACTTTAAATGGAATGGTTGTGCCAGAAACAGACAACGCCTTAGCTGTAATAGAAGCAGTGAGCGAAGGAACGTTAAGAGAGTAATTTGAGGAGCCAACGCCCTTTAGTTTCAAGCCAGTTATCGTAATAACTTGTGCATTGCCAACATCAGATGTTGCAAATGTCGCAATTACGGCAGAATAATCCAAGGTGACGGTAGCTGAGTCGCTAGAACGTATGCCGCTCAAAGTATGTGCAGAGAAGTCCAAAGTTGCAACGTTATTTCCGTCATAAACTTTATTTTCAACGGTTACTCCGTTAATTGTTACCTGTTGCAAAGTGATATTTGCTGTTGTCTCGGGCTGAGTCAATGCGTAATTGCCTGCGCTGGAACCAGAAAGTGTGATGCCAGAAAAGCGAACAACCACGCCTGTTCCCATCTCTGGGCTAACAAATGCCGCACTCATTGCGGATACATCAACAGTGACAGTATCGCCCGAAATCGAATTATTGAGAGTAGGAGATCCAGGATTTATCGTTGCAGTTGTTGATCCGTCGTAAACCTTGTTAGCCACTGTTAAACCGGAGATCGTTACGGCACGTTTTGTGATATTTGCCTTTGGCTTAGTAATCACAATCGAGTAATTGGATGCATTGGTGCCAGTAAGTATGAGACCAGAGATTGTAACTTCTAAGGAAGATCCAAAGTTCGCAGAAGAGAAAGTTCCGGTAGCAGTTGATGTATCTACACCAACGCTATCGCCAGCCTGAACTCCCGTAAGAGTTATATTAGAAAGATCGATTGTTGCGTTACGAGTACCGTCGTAAACCTTGTCAGATGCACCAATTCCACCAATTGTTAGGACAGTTGCATTTACAGTCACGGTCTTTGAATCAGAGGCAGAGGTGTAATTGTCGTTGCCAGCCTGGGTTGCGATGACGGTGCATGCGTTGGTTCCTGCATTAAGAGGCGTGATCGATACAGCGCTTCCATTTGTTGACGTTCCACTGCCCGAACATCCACCTGTGACAGTAATCGCAACAGGCAGGCCTGATGTTGATACTGCGGTAACTGTGAAGTTTGATCCATATGGAACTTGAGTTGGCGAGGTCAAGGTGACAGTCTGGCTAGCTTTTGTGACAGAGACTGTTTCGGTATCGCTGATTAATCCAGATGATGCGTAGGTGATTACCGCGCCGCTAAGAGCACGTACACCTAAATCGGTGAATGTTAATTCACCATTGGTCGTATTGCCCGATGTCGTTCCGATGAGCGATCCGGCACTTATCGATGCCGCAACCAGTGCAGTAGTTGAAACTATATTTCCACCAATATCTTGAATCTGGATGATTGGTTGGGTGGTAAATGCAGTGTTATAAACCGAGCCTGCTGAATTTCTCGTGACCTTAACCTTGTATGGCGTACCAGCCGCTGGACGAACTGTGCTTGTTACTGAACCAAGATCAATAACCTCCGGAGCGGTTCTTAGTATCCAATTACTGTATAAAGCTTGCCCCACGAAAGTCAGGGTGTAATCCTGGCCTGCTGTACCAATGACTCCGAGGTTATCGAAGGTAACCGCTCCACTTACTGCGGTTCGAGTGACTGTTCCAATGAGCGATCCGCCATAGTTGATTGATGCGGTTACAGTCGATGAATTATCGTCTGTGACTCGATTTCCGGCTGCATCCAAGATATAAATAATTGGCTGAGTTGCAAATGCAGAACCGACAATGATGCCATCTGGCGTAACTGGCAAACCGAGTTTATTTGGCTTTCCAGTTAAGACAGCTAAGTTGCTTTGAGTTACGCCTGTTAAACCAGTTGATGAAAATACCAAGGAATAAGTTCCAGAGATATCAAGACGTAATCCAGAGAAAGTCACAACTCCAGAAGAATTGGAATTAACTGTAAGCGTTGGAGTTCCATACCATGAACCAGGTGCACCTACGCCAAGAGCAACAGTCACAGGAATTCCTGCTGTCGTGACATTGTGATCATTTGCATCGAGCAATTGAATTGCAGGTTGCGTTGCAAAATTAGCACCTGAGGTTGCTCGACCTGCATTGGTCTTAATAACCATCTTTGCCGCGGCACCAGCAACGAGTGAAATTGTTGGAGTGCTGGAAGAAATCGCTTGGTTGTTAATGGATGCGGTAACCGTTGCCGTGCCAAGTGAGGTGCCTGCTGTGTACTTGGCGGTGTATGTACCATCGCCGTTATCGACAACGTTTGTAATGGAACCAATACCAGCTGAAGCGAAAGTGAGCGTTCCACCTGATGTTGTGAGTTGGGTACCAGTCGAATCCTTGAGTGTTACTCGAATAGTTGTAGTTGAAGTTCCATCTGCAGTGACCGTCGTTGAATCAACACTTATTGTTGAAAGTGAGAGAGATGCTGCAAGACGAGTTACTGCTACTACATAAGTCTTAGTAGCGGTTCCGTTCTGCGCAGTGACCGTAAACGTTTCATAAACTGTTGAGCCAGCAGCGAGAAGGATCGGATCTGATGCAGTTCCGGAAGTTCCAGAAATATTGTTGAGCTTGAATGTGGCACCTGCATCAGCAACTGTCGCAGTGAATGCAATCGATGTTGTGGTGTAAGGAACCTTGATTGAATATGAAGTTGTGCCTGCAGCAAACGTGGTATTCCATGTTCCTGAATCAGAGCTCAAAGCAGAAAGGTTGGCATTCGAGGAGAGCGGTGTAGCGGAGACTGCGGTGGATGCGGCGCCATAACCAGCAGCGTTGTATGCCTTCAACTTAACGGAGTAAGAATTACCGTTGGTCAGTCCAGTAATAGTAAATGGAGAAGTGGTTGCAATATCAACCCATGATCCAGTACCAAGTTGGTAGGCATACTTCGTAATGACGATGCCACCATTGTTGGTGGGTGCGGTGAATGCAACGGTGAGCTGGCCATCCCCTGACGTGATTGTGTTGATGGTTGGCGCATCTGGAACAGAACCTGTTGCCTCTACAGTGAATGTTTCACTTCCAGATGTATTGGCGTTAGTAGCAGTGAGGGTATATGTCGCCTTCGTTGCTGGAACACTTGGCGTTCCGCTTATGGTTCCGGACGTCGTGTTGAGGGAAAGTCCGGTTGGTAGTGCTGGAGAAACTGAGAAAGAAGTTGCGGTGCCGTTCGCGAGAGTGACTGTCAGATTGGTGATTGCTGATCCCGTAAGAACAGAAATGGATTGGCTGGATAGATTGAGCTTAATCTTTGTATAGGCAGCAGATGATGCCGATGAATTATTCGAATCACCTATTGCATTTGTGGCGACAACAACGAACGTATATGGAGCGTTAGAGGTTAACCCTGTGATTGTTATCGGTGAGCTGGTTCCGGTCGCGGTAATCGCAGTGGCAACACCACCAGAGTAGGCGGTGACCGTGTATCCCGTGATTGGAGTACCTCCGGATACAACCGGCGCAGTAAAAGCAATCGACATGCTTGTTGTATCAATGGGTGTTGCAGAAACCGAAGTGGGCGCACCCGGAATAGTTCCTGACTTAATTGTCGATGATGTCGAGGAGCCAGTTGAATAGAGATTTCGTGTGGTTGTGACCGTGACTGTTGAGCTGATATTTCCTGAAAGGCCAGTCACTGTTATCAAGCCACTTGCGTTGATTGCAACAGTTCCACCTGCAGAGTTGGTTGCACTCCAGTTCCATGCAGCGTCGTAATTACTTATTTGAAGTGTGAAACCTGTAGTTGTCGGTGTTGCAGTTCCATAGGTTGGAATACGTGCGGTTCCAATAATTGTGAGCG
The DNA here is from genome assembly GCA_964424485.1 of uncultured Actinomycetes bacterium. Classification (GTDB taxonomy): domain Bacteria; phylum Actinomycetota; class Actinomycetes; order Nanopelagicales; family Nanopelagicaceae; genus PALSA-747. Next base: position 4,516 of record CAYRJB010000035.1, on the reverse strand, counting down.
CGCCAGCAACGTAGGAATTAGATCCATAGTTGTTGGCAGAGCCCACAGTGAACACCAAGGTTGCCGCCGAAGGTGTCACTGTGTACTCGCCCGCACCCGTAGGTGCTGATGTCGACGACGGATACGAAGTCGAGTTCTTCCCCGCGTATGTGTATGTCGCCGTCGAAACTGTTGCAGTATCAGTCAGTTGTAGACCCGACACTGTTGCCCCAGGTGTAACCGCTACCCCTTGAGCAATGCTCCATGTATTTGCTGTGACGACAGGACCTGTCGCCTTGTTGACCGTAAATGTCATTAATAGATTTGTTACTGCGTTAAGTGAATCTGTAACCGTCAACGTTTCGCTATAAGTTCCGTAGCCAACGTTATTTGCTACCGTGAATTTGCCGGTGCCAGAGTCAAATGAAATTCCAGTAGTGCGTGCAGAGAATGTTGGCGTAAGAGTTCCAGTACCACCAGTCCATGTATAAGCAGTGGTCTCAGTCCCTGTGCCATATGTTGAAGAGACGGTTGCTGATCCAGTTATGGAAATAGAAGAATTTATTGAGATCGTGATGTTGGTGGTGACAAATGCTCCTGAAGCATCCGTAACTGTGACGGTTTCATTCGTAATGCCGGTTGTCGCATTGGTTGCAACAGTCACTACTCCGCCGGATGTAATAGAAAGTCCGGTGCGAGTCGAAATCGACCAAGTAAGCGTTCCGGTTCCGCCTGTAGCAGTGAATGCAGACGATGTTGCACTCTTGCCAACCGTTGCAGTGAGAGTCGCCTGTCCCCCATCAATCACAATCGGTGGGTTGACCGTGAGAGATGCAGATGTTGTTGTAGTAGATGTACTTAAACCATTTGAGTCAGTATCTGTAACTGTAAGTCTGTACAAATAGCCAGTCATGGACTGCGTGAGAAGCCCAGTTGTGTAAGCACCAGTGGAAGCATTGGTTGAACCGGTAGAAACGTTTGTCCAAGTTGTGCCTGTATCTGTGCTGTATTGCCACTGATACGTCCGAGTTAATCCACTAACTGCGGTGTTTGCAGCAGTGAAAGTAATAGTTCCGTTTTCTGTACCAGTCTTATTGCTTGGATTGGTGACTGTTGGAACAGCAGTGATGTATCTGACGATGATGACACCAGAACCGCCAGATCCAGCCGTCGTATAAGTAGTTGTATTTCCTCCACCACCGCCACCACCAGAACCAGTGTTTGGCAAAGCAGTTACTCCTGCTCCAACAGAACCAGTTGTCGAAGTCGATGCTTGCGTGCCAGACAATGTATAACCGTTGCCGCCAAATGCCACCCATGTATTAGTAAGTGGTTCTTGCAAACCAGTTCCACCGAGAGCGCCTAAAGTTGAAGACGTAGGCGTTGCACCGGATGTGTTGGCACCGCCGCCGCCACCAGAAGTACAACAACCTGTTGGGCCCCATGAGTTACCACCGATATTTCCTTTAATAACTGCACCTGTTACACCGCTATCCACTGTTCCAGGATTTGCACTTCCACCAATACCACCGTAAACACCACCGCCACCGCCGGAGCCACCCGTAGCTCCTGTTGAGCGCGCGTACGTTGCATTACTTGTTCCTCCACCTGCGCCACCACCATTTGCTGTAGCCAAAGTTCCTAAAATGGAATTACGACCATTACGACCAATACCAGAACTTGGCGAGCCAACTGCGGCAGCAAAGTTTGTGGCTCCAGTAAATGAACCTCCCATACCGCCTTGGCCTACGACAGTTTGTAGAACTGCAGAAGGAATGACATTTGCTTTTGTAAATGAAATGTAGCCACCAGCGCCGCCGCCACCACCGGTCCAGCCTGTTGCATCCGAATCTGCGCTAGCACCACCGCCACCGCCAACAACAACTGCAGAAATATTGGAAACTTGCGAAGGTGCACGCCAACCACCTCCAGCAGTTAAATAGGTGCGAGGGAATGTAAGAGTTGTACGTCCATTTGAAGTTGAGGTTGTCTTGATGTCGCTCCACGAAGTCGTCGCAGATGCGGTCATATCTAAAGTTGATCCAAGTACTTTGTTATAAGAAGAGGTACCAGTACCTTCGTTGAAGTCCCAGTAATTAACAAGCGATGAGTCGGTTAAGTCAGCATAATTTTCCATATCTGACTGAATTTGTGACTGTGTACGCGCTGTGTTGTATATACGAAGGTCATCAAAGGAGGCCGTTCCTGCAGTCTGTCCACCACCAATAACATAAGTTGACGAAGCAGATGAGACGTTTGCTGAGGTCCACGTTCCAGCAGACGTGGCAGAAAGTGCGCCGTTGTAGTAGACGCTCATATTTCCAGTTGAAATATCACGCACTAAAGCCAAGTGAGTCCACTGATTGAGGACAAGGCTCCTTGAAAGTGTGAACTCAGGGCCCCACGCAGAACCGGTGTAATAATTGACACGTAGATTTGTCGTGTTACAAAAGATCAAATATGAAGAAGTCTTATATAACAGATTCGTATTCGATGCGGGGCAAGCTGCAGAGAGCTTGAACCAGAATTCCGTCGTGAAGCTTGATGTAAGACCAGCTACTGCACTTGTTGAGAAAGTGGAGCTGTTGGTGTTTGTGAAGTAATTATCATTGTCATTATCTGGATAAACACGCGATTGCGTTGTGGCTATAGCTGTTCCGCCGATTGTGTATGTAATTGTGTAGCTAGTACCAACGGTTCCACTTATTCCAAGATTTGTAAATGAAGCTATGCCGTTAACCGCACGTACGCTGGTAGTACCCACCAACGTTGCTCCGGCAGAGACGGTTGCGGTTACAGTATCTGAACTTGTTATTACGGTGTTGTTGTATGCATCGCGGATAGTGAGAATCGGTTGATTAATCGCTGCATAACCATTTGGCGCACGCGATATTCCGCGAGTAACTGCAATATTCTGCGCAACACCAGAAGTAGATGTAAATGAGTAAGTAGCTGAAGTTAAGCCAGCGCTAGAAAATGTAATTGTGTAGGAATTGCCAGGCGAACCTGTGAAACCGGTTCCGGAGAATGTGACCACACCAGAAACAGCGTTCACAGATGCTGTACCAGAAATGGTTCCTGGCGTTATGGACATAGCTACAGCTGCAGTGCTAGAAGTAACAGTGTTGCCACCGGAGTCTTTAATCGTGACCACTGGCTGCGTTGTGAATGATGTATTTGAAATCGTGCCACCGGGATTCGTGGTAAGTATTAACCGCTTTGCTGCACCAATCGCGCCGACAACTGTTTGAGTAATGGTGTTGAGTGAACCAGAAGCGTATGTGAGTGTGTAGGTATTTCCAGCAACAAGATCCAAGCCGAGATTTGTGAATGTCGCGACGCCATTGACGGGGTTTGCATAGGCAGTACCAATGATTGTTCCGCCAGTTCCAGCCGTAATTGTCACGGTCACTGAATCTGTTGCAGAAGTTACTGTGTTATTTCCGGAGTCAACAATTGTGATTGAAGGCTGAGTTGTAAACGCTGCTCCTGACGCAAGAGTTGTGGTTCCACCACTTCCCCACCCGGCTTGCGTCAACGCCAATCCGGCTGCAGGACCAGAAGATGAAGTTGAAGCGGTTGAAGTACCAGATCCTGAATAACCAGCAGCCGCGGTATACGGCGCAGAAATTCTGAAATTATCTAACGAATTCGCGCCAGTGATGTAATACCAACCATTCGCATCTGCGGTTTGCGACGTAATTGACAAGGTACGAGTCGCATCGGTCAAGTTTGTAGCAGAAAGAGTTCCCTTAACTGCGCCGAAATTTGCCAGCTTGAACTTTGCACCTGTAGATGTAGATGTAATCGATGTGATTGCAAGAGAGGCCGTCACTGTAGTCAGGGCATCTCGAAGATAAAGTTCGCCAGCGAAAGAAGTATTCGCTCCGGTCTGTGTCTGACAGCAGCCTATGTAGTCGCCCGTCGCGTAAGTTCCAACAGAACCTCCGAGACCCATACCGCCCGCTACGTCATTTGAGCCCTCGTCGCCTGCCGCATTTTCATTGAACGAAACACCCAAACGAACATTCTTGATTGAAGATGTGTAATTGATTCCGTAGAACCAAATTTGAGTCTGAGTTGAGAAAAGATTACCGACTGCAATTGTTGCGTTGTAAGCACCTGATTTACAACGCGAAGTGGATGAGAACAAGTTAAGTAAAGTTGAATTCGTAAGGCCTGTACAGCCGGTGCTCGATCCATACAAAGGAGCAGCGTAATTAGAATAATTTTGTTGCCAGGTAAAACCATAAGTTCCATTCACGCCACTATTTGAGCCTCCTGTATTTGATGTGCGCGTTGGAAATCTAACAAGCAGTTCACTAGAGTTTGCATAGTCAAAAGTTTTATATTTTGCGTCGGCGTCTGCGACCGAAACTGGGGACGGATCATTGGCATCATATGAGTATGAATTTGTTGTCCACGCAGTTGAGGAATATCCCATGACATTACCTGAAGACTTCGTTTTGAGTGCAAGTGTCCAGCCGCCGCCACCAAGAGCAGGGTCCATCAAGGCGTAAACTTTTGTTGAAACCCA
>CAYRJB010000034.1:0-11396 GCA_964424485.1 uncultured Actinomycetes bacterium | reverse complement strand
TCTTACGAATGGCCGATGTATCGGTCTTTTCGGTGATTGAGTGCAAGGATTCCGTTGAGAATTACAACGCCGACGAGTGAATTGATGATGTCTCGTATTCCGTAAATATTGATTCCTGCGAGTAACACACATAGATCCATAAAAGCTTGAATAAATCCTGCTTGAATTTTGAAAGTCTCCTGCACAATAAGTGCAACGATATTAAAACCACCCAATGAAGAGTTGTGTCTAAATATTGCCAATACTCCGATTCCAAGAATCGTGTTAGCCATTATTGAAACTGCCAGGGTGTTGTGAACATCAAAATGAATATACCTAGGGAAGAGACTTACGAGGTACGAAACGACCACGATATTAATAAAGCTTCGGGTTGCGAAAACTAAACCTTTCTTTCGTATGGCAAGAAAGAAGAAAGGAATACTTACCAGAACATATATAGAGCTCACAGATAGATCTATGTAGCGAGAAATAAGGAGAGAAAGACCGACTGTTCCGCCCGTGAGGATATGCCCAGACTGGAGAAGATAAATACCAAAACCCAGAAGAATTGAACCAGTTGCGATCCCAAAAAGATCTTCATACCACGTGTGTTTGAAAACGTCTGCGCTCATTAGAACCTGGTTGTCTTTACTTTCTTGCCTTTAGCATCGTAAGTGATCCACTCACCACTCTGTTTACCGTCTTTAAATGCACCAGAACGCATTAATGAACCATCCATGCGATAGAACTTCCACGCGCCATTCATCATCGAACCTTTATATTTCCCAACTGCTTTAATGGCACCATTCTTGTAGTACTCGACAAATTCGCCACTCTTCTTGGGATAGGAGCCATTGATTTGAGTTAAACGGGCAAGAAGAACTTTCTTGAGCAGAGCTTTCTTAAAGGGCTTGTTCTGTTCAAATTGAATAGTGCCTTTAGATACAACAAAGCCTTCAAGATCTTTCTTTAACATTGCCGCTATTGAACCCGAAGCTGGAAAGAAACTGTTGTGGTTCTTAAATCCCATCACGTGACAGAGATTGTCTTTTCCGATTTTAAAAGTCGGCATACCCCAGGCAATATCGCGGGTTGCGTGTGGAAAGAGAGTTTCAACTTCCTTGATTGTTGCAAGAAGTGCTTTTTGTTGCTCGGGCGGAAATTTCTTGAGTACCGCACCAAAATTTACGGTGGCCATTAGGCCAAAAGTAGCGCAATCATCGCGAGATTGAGTCCAGTTAGGAAAATCGCAAGGAGGTAGCCAACCATTTTTGTTCTGGCGCTATTTGCGAATTCACCCATAATTGTTTTATTAGAGGTTAAGTAGATCAGTGGGAAGAGGGCGAAAGGTATACCAAGACTCAAGACGACCTGGCTAAATACCAAGGCCATGGTTGGGTTGCTGGCTATTTCAATAACAATCATGGCTGGAACAAGGGCGATAGCGCGCTGAGCCACGACAGGCAATTTGAAATTGAGTAGCCCTTGAGAAATTACCCCAGAGGCATATGTTCCAACCGAGCTTGAAGCGACTCCGCTTGCAAGTAAACCAATAGCAAAGAGAGTTCCAATACCTACCCCAAGGCTCTGTGTGATTGCATGGTGCGCACCAGCAATGGAGTCATCGATATTTTTTCCAAAGAGATTAACTGCGCCAACAAGGAAGATTCCAATGTTGACCAGGCCCGCTAAAAACATAGCAAGTGAAACATCCCACCGAGTTGCACGAATAACTTGGCGCTTTGAATGTGAAATGAGACGATGGAAATTTCGATCACGACAAAGTGCAGAGTGCGCGTAAATGGCGTGCGGCATAATCGTCGCACCAAATATACTGACGGCCAGCAGGAGAGACTCTTTTCCTTCAAAACCAGGGATAAAACCTTTTGCCATCTCGTTGATATCCATTGGTGCAACAAAAAGTCCTGCGGTAAAACCAATTGCAGTAATTGCAATAAGTACCATCACGACAAGTTCGAAGAGTTTAACTTTCCCGCTCTCCTTAATCATCAAATGCGCAATTGAGAATGCACCAGTAACTAGTCCACCTATAAGCATGGGCAAATGAAAAAGGAGATGGAGAGCTATTGCGCCTCCGATTACTTCGGCTACATCTGTCGCTATTGCAACAAGTTGAGCCTGCAACCAATAGAGAAATTTTCCTGTGGGAGATTTAATTGTCTCGCCCATAAGTTGTGGAATTGATTTGCCAGAAACAATTCCAAACTTTGCAGAGAGATATTGCACGAGCCAAGCAGATAAATTTGCAGCAACAATGACCCAGAGGAGTAAGTAGCCATATTTGCCGCCAGCAGTCAGATTGGTTGCAACATTGCCAGGGTCGAGATAGGCGACGCCAGCCACAAAGGCAGGACCCAATAAATAAAGGGAACGTAACTTGTGGCTGAGATGCAGGCCTTCAGCAAGCCCTAGAGTGGCCATACAAGGGCCCTAGGTGCCTAGAAGTCCCAGTCAGCGTCTGTTGTGGCCTCGTGCTTGCCGATGACGTATGAAGATCCAGAACCAGAGAAGAAGTCATGGTTCTCGTCAGAAGCAGGGCTGAGGGCACTAAGAATCGCAGGTGAAACTTCACAATCATCCTTCGGGAACAAAGGATCAAAGCCAAGGTTCATCAACGCTTTATTGCCGTTGTAGTGAAGGAATTTCTTCACATCTGGTGTGAGACCGATTTCATCATACAACTCAGCTGTGTACTTCACTTCGTTCTCGTAAAGTTCAAGAAGTAGATCAAATGTGTAATCTTTCAATTCCTTCTTGCGAGCATCTGATTGCTCGTTATATCCAAGTTGGAACTTATAACCAATGTAATAACCATGAATCGCTTCGTCACGAATAATCAGACGAATCAAATCAGCGGTGTTGGTCAACTTGGCACGTGATGACCAGAACATTGGAAGATAGAAACCTGAGTAGAAAAGGAATGACTCAAGAAGTGTTGAAGCAACCTTGCGCTTCAAAGGATCTGTACCGTGATAGTAGGAAAGAATCGTCTCTGCCTTCTTTTGAAGATAAGGATTATCTTCAGACCAACGGAAAGCCTCGTCAATCTCTGATGTAGAGCAGAGAGTTGAGAAAACAGATGAGTAAGACTTCGCGTGCACAGATTCCATGAAAGCAATATTGGTAAGCACTGCTTCTTCATGTTGTGTGCGAGCATCAGGAATCAAACTTGTTGCACCGACTGTGCCCTGAATGGTGTCGAGCATTGTGAGACCAGTGAAGACATGCATAGTGAGCTTTTGCTCGTGTTCACGAAGAGTTCCCCATGACTGAACGTCATTTGATAACGGCACTTTTTCCGGCAACCAGAAGTTCTGAGTTAATCGATTCCAGACATCGAGATCGACAGTGTCCTCGAGCTTGTTCCAGTTGACTGGACGTGTGATGAGACGGGTGCTCATGGTTCTCTCTTTTCTTTTATTACCTAATATTTAATAACAGTTACAGCATGCAGGAGACACAGTTTTCGACCTCTGTGCCTTCGAGCGCAGCCTGACGGATGCGGATGTAGTAGATGGTCTTGATGCCTTTGCGCCAAGCGTAAATCTGGGCGCGATTGACGTCGCGGGTTGTGGCCGTGTCCTTGAAGAACAAGGTCAATGAGAGGCCTTGGTCAACATGTTGGGTCGCAACCGCGTAGGTATCAATGATCTTCTCTGGGCCAACTTCATAGGCATCCTCGTAGTAATCCCATGTGTCTTCAGAGAGGAATGGAGCTGGGTAGTAGACGCGACCAAGCTTTCCTTCCTTGCGAACCTCGATGCGAGAAGCAATCGGGTGGATAGAGGATGTGGAGTTGTTGATGTAGGAAATCGAACCTGTTGGTGGAACAGCCTGAAGATTCTGGTTGTAGATACCGTGCTTCATTACTGAATCCTTCAGCGCGCGCCAATCATCCTGAGTTGGAACAGGAATGTTGGACTTTGCAAAAAGTTCAGCAACCTTTGCAGTCTTTGGCTGCCATGGTTGATCTGTGTATTTGTCGAAGAATTCGCCAGTTGCATACTTGGAACGAGCGAAGTTATCGAATGTCGCATTGCGCTCGATTGCAATCTTATTTGAAGCACGAAGCGCGTGATAGAGAACGGTGTAGAAGTAGATATTGGTGAAATCCAAACCTTCTTCAGAACCATAATGAATATGCTCACGAGCAAGGTAGCCATGCAAGTTCATCTGACCAAGGCCAATCGCATGTGATTTGTGATTGCCATCAGAGATAGAGCGAACGGATTCGATGTTGGACATATCTGAAACAGCAGTCAATGCGCGAATTGATGCTTCAACTGTTGCGCCAAAATCTGGACCATCCATTGCCATTGCAATATTCATAGATCCAAGGTTGCAAGAGATGTCCTTGCCGATGTGATCATATGAAAGATCAACATTGTAAGTAGTTGGTGTATTCACCTGGAGAATCTCAGAGCAAAGGTTGGACATATTGATACGTCCTTCGATTGGATTCTGACGATTAACTGAATCTTCGTAAACAATGTATGGATAGCCGGATTCAAATTGCAATTCTGCAATACGCTCAAACAATTCGCGAGCTTTGATCTTTGATTTGCGGATACGTGGGTCATCCACCATCTCGTAGTACTTTTCAGTGACAGAGATATCGCTCATCGCTTGGCCATAGACACGTTCGATGTCATATGGGGAGAAGAGGTACATATCTTCGCCATTCTTAGCGAGTTCGAGGGTGATATCTGGAACGACAACACCAATCGACAAAGTCTTAATACGCAATTTCTCATCTGCATTTTCGCGCTTTGTATCGAGGAAGCGCATGATGTCTGGGTGGTGTGCGTTGAGATAAACAGCGCCAGCACCTTGGCGAGCACCGAGCTGGTTTGCATATGAGAATGAATCTTCAAGAAGCTTCATCACAGGGATGATGCCTGATGATTGGCCCTCGATTTTCTTAATAGGAGCGCCATATTCGCGGATATTGGTGAGCGAGAGAGCAACTCCACCACCGCGCTTGGATAATTGAAGGGCTGAGTTAATGCCGCGAGCAATGGATTCCATATTGTCTTCCATGCGAAGAAGGAAGCATGAAACGAATTCACCGCGCTGCTTTTTACCGCAGTTGAGGAATGTTGGAGTTGCTGGTTGGAAACGTCCAGAGATGATCTCTTCTACAAGATGTGTTGCCATCTCTTCATTACCTTGAGCCAATGTCAACGCGACCATAACAACGCGATCTTCAAAACGCTCGAGATAACGTGTGCCATCAAACGTCTTAAGTGCATAGCCTGTGTAGAACTTAAATGCACCCATAAATGTTTCGAAACGGAACTTCTTTGAATAAGCAAGCTGTTCGAGTGATTTTACAAATTCAAATGAGTACATATCGAGAATCTCTTTCTCGTAATACTCGTTTTCAACGAGATATCCGAGACGTTCTTTCAATGTATGGAAGAAGACAGTGTTCTGATTGACATGATCAAGGAAGTACTTGCGTGCTGCAAGTTTGTCTTTCTCAAGTTGTAACTTCTGATCAGGACCCCAAAGGTTGATCATCGCATTGAGATCGATATAGGTAAGAGAACTTTCCAATGGAATAGTTCCTACGGCGCTTACTTCTCCGAATTGATCTGCCATAGTCTTTCTAACCTTTCCTTACATTCAATAACTTCTTCTCTGGTGCCTGTTACTTCAAATCTATAGATGAGAGGGACGCCAAGTTTATTGGCGACTATCTCTCCTGCCTTACAGAAGTGCGCTCCAAAATTCGTGTTGCCACCAGCCACCACTGCTTTGACGTGCTTGCGGTTCTCGGGGTTGTTCAAGAACTTAATAACTTGCTTGGGGACCGTGGATTTCTCGTTGCCCCCGCCATAGGTTGGGGTCACGAGGATGCTCTCGCGATCGTGTGTGAACTCTGCTGCTTCACGAGAATCGAGCGGGATCCTGAATGTAGGGTGCCCAAGTTTCTCGACGAAACGTTTGGTGTTCTCTGAAACCGATGAAAAGTAAACGATGTCGTACACAGGTTTGCTTTTCAGATTACATAACTACAAATTAAGCGGAGAGCCCCTGAATCTTGTCCATACGGAAACCCGACCAGTGGTCCTCTCCTGCGATAACAACAGGGGCTGAGGTGTAACCGAGTGATTTCACCATTTCAAGCGCGATCGCGTCTTCAGACATATCAACCTCATCGAAGTCGATGTTGTTGCGTGTGAGCATTCTTTTGGTGCTGTCACACTGAACGCAATTCGGCAGTGAGTAAACAGTGACGTTCATTCTTCCCCAGACCTATCTTTTATACCTAGTAGTTCATAAAACCCGTTAAAACCAATATAAATTCTTCAAAAACCTTAAATTCTTTGAAAACTTTAAGCTATTAGCTGAGCGGAAGGGGAAACCTACCCTGAGGGGATGACAGATAGGGCCGCGCAACGCCCTAAAGATAGAACCAGCCTCTCGCATATGCAACGCAACACGCCCTCAACCTCAAGTAGAGAGTTTAATTTTCACGCATGAGCGCTCTCGCTCCTAGCTAGGGTGTGGGTGTGAAGCTGGTCATGAAGAAGCTCCTGCGCCCATTTACCCGGCGCAAACTCTGGATACGCCAGATCTCTATCACCGCGCTCGCTGCCGCCACCGCATGGCTGGTTGGCGATCAGCTTGTTACCAAAGGTGGATTGGTTGCCGCAATTGTCTGCAGCCTTTCGATACGTATCTCACTTTATAAGTCGGTGCGTGAAGGACTTGGACAAATTATAGGAACTGCAATTGGTGCATCTATTGCACTTGGAACTGTTGCAATCTTTGATTTTGGATTTATCTCTGTCGGTTTAACAGTTTTTCTCTGCGCAGTTGTTGCGCGAGCGCTAAAACTAGGCGAAGTTGCATCGGTCAACGTTCCCGTCACCGCACTTATTGTGATTGGCCCTGGCATTAGCGAGACCACTGCAGTCACTCGTCTGAGTTCAACACTGATCGGCGCAGCAATTGCCATTGTCTTCTCTTACTTCACCCATCCTTCTACACCAGCAGATAGAACAGCTGATCAAATTTCTTCGCTCGGTTACAAAGCTTCAAAACTCTTGCGAGACATGTCTGAAGGCATCATGAGTAATTTTACGAAGAGCGAAACAGGCAAGTGGCTTGGCAAAGCGCGAATGCTTATCGAAGTTATCCCTCCGCTTCGCGCCCAATCAATTGAGGCGCGCAATTACGCAAAATGGAACCCACTCATCGATGAGAATGAAGCAGAGATGTTGCATACGCGCTCCATTGCTATCGAACATATTGTTGTGCAAGTCCGAGCAACGGCAAGAACACTCTTCGACATGACGGTCGATGACAACATTGATTCAAAAATCAAAAGAGATATTTCCATCGCACTCTCTGCGACATCTTTTGCAATTGAGTCAAAGATGGATCATGTCAGCGAGAAATATAATTTTATGGATCTCACTATCGCTGAAGAATTACGTATCGAAGCTCTGCGGCTCTCGGATTTACTCCTTGAAAAAGAAAGTGACTTAGATCGTGAACAATTTGTTCGAGCGATGAGTATTGCTTCAAATATCAAAATAATTGCGGATTCATTGGATGAATCAAGCCCGGCGCTTGCTGATGTGAAAACCCCTGAAGAGCCAGCACATCAGAAGGTTTTAGAGGTCAATCCCCTCGAGCAGACAGTTCAAGCAACCTCAAAGTTGAAGCGATTTTTCACCAAGCTTTTCAAGTGAGATACTTCCTCTTATGACATCTTCACATACACAAGCAACTTTGCATACATCGCAAGGCGACATTGTTATCGAGCTATTTCCTAATCACGCTCCACAGACAGTCGCCAACTTTGTTGAACTCGCTACTGGAAAGCGCGAATGGATTGATCCACGCACTGGCGAGAAGAGCACAGCTAATCTTTATGATGGCACTGTTTTCCATCGCGTCATTGCAGGGTTCATGATTCAAGGTGGAGATCCACTTGGCACTGGCACGGGTGGCCCTGGGTATCGTTTTGGTGACGAGTTCCATCCCGAGCTTGTCTTCGATCGTCCATATCTTCTAGCAATGGCGAACGCGGGTCCTGGCACAAACGGATCTCAGTTCTTTATTACTGTTAAAGAAACTCCATGGCTCAATCGCAAACACACTATTTTTGGTGAAGTGAAAGATGCTGCATCACAGAAAGTTGTAGATGCAATCTCCAACACCAAGACTGGCAATATGGATCGTCCAGTTCAAGCAATCACTATCAACTCTGTAACGATCGCTTAACTTTAGAAAATCCAGTAACTGTTATGAAATCTTTGAGACGCCAGAATTCTTTAACAACGTTATTAATTCTGGCGATCTCAGGATGTTATGTTGTCGATAAATACCTTGGTGTAGATCTCTTCTCTCGTTTCGCACTTGCCGGTTCTATCTATCCCGAGCATCACCAGTATTACCGCTTTCTCACCGTAGCTCTTGTGCATGGCGGCCTCACACACATTCTTTTTAACATGATTGCGCTTTATCAACTTGGCACCATCATCGAAAATGCAATGGGCGAGATGCGTTACATAATGATTCTCTTTGCCTCCCTGATGGTGGGATCTGCTTTCTCGTGGAAGTTCATGCCACCCAACGGAGTTGCTGTAGGCGCATCAGGCATGATTTTCGGGCTCTTTGGAGCGATGCTTGTATTAGGAAAGCGCATCGGCCTTAACTACAACGCAGTTCTAGGCACTGTTCTTATCAACCTTGCTCTGCCATTTTTTGTCTCCAATATTGATTGGCATGCACACGTTGGTGGATTGATCGGTGGCGCGCTTGCGACAACAATCATTGCACCGACAAAACGTTTTTAGTTAACGGTTTTCACAGTACGTAGCAAGGCTTGGGCAACATCAAGTACTTCAACATTTGCTTCGCGCCCCTTCACTCCATCTGCAATCATCACGCGACAGAATGGACAACCAACAGCAATCTCTTCTGATCCTGTAGCGATAGCTTCGTCAACGCGATTGAGATTGATGCGCGAGCCAAGCTTCTCTTCTTGCCACATGCGTCCACCACCAGCACCACAGCAGAATGATCGTTCTTGATTGCGAGGCATCTCCACAAGGTCAACACCGGTGCTTTCAAGTAATTCGCGAGGTGGCTGATAGATCTGATTGTGACGTCCAAGGTAGCAAGGATCGTGATAGGTCAACTTCTTTGTTGAAGTTGGAGGTACAGGTTTTAACTTCCCTTTTTTCACAAGTTCATTGAGAAGTTGTGTATGGTGAATAGGTTCAAGTTCAAATCCCTGCTGACCATAATCGCGACCAATTGTTGTAAAGCAATGAGGACATGTCACCACAACTTTTTTAACACCGCGAGGTCCAAATACTTCCTTAAAAGTTTCAATATTTTCACGAGAGAGAATTTGATAGAGGAATTCATTTCCAGCACGTCGCGCAGGATCTCCAGTACATGTCTCACGTTTTCCAAGAACACCAAAAGAAACTCCAGCCATATGCATTAACTCAGCAACAGCCTTTGTTGTTTTCTTTCCGCGCTCTTCATATGCGCCGGCGCAACCAACCCAGAATAAATACTCCACATCATCTGGAATAACGCCGTCAATTACGCGAACAGGGAAGTCGCACTCGGAAATCCATAGCTCTCGATCATTACGGTTTGCACCCCATGGATTACCTGCTTTTTCAAGGTTTCTAAAGGTATTTCCAAGCTCTGTTGGGAATTCACTCTCCACAAGAACTTGGAAGCGACGCATATTCATAATGTGATCTACATGTTCAATATCAACGGGACATTCTTGAACACAGGCACCACATGATGTACATGACCAGAGAACATCTGCGTTGATAACTTCGCTCATTGGTGCATCGCTGACAACTTTTTGAAGTGCATGATCTCGCATTGCCATGATGAGCATTTTTGGAGATAGAGGTTTATCTGTATGCCAAGCAGGGCATTGGGATTGGCAACGTCCGCACTCTGTGCAGGAGGCCATATCCAGCAGCCCCTTCCATGAAATATCTGCCGCCTTACCAATTCCAAAGACATCATCTTCTGATGGATCTTCAAAGTTGATTGGCTTGCCATGTGACAACATTTCGGGAACAGCGCCAAGTGATGGACGCTTATCAGGGTTGCGCTGGAAGAAGATATTGAATGGGGCAAGGAATCTATGCCAAGCAACTCCCATAGTTAAGTTAGTTGCAACAACAACAAACCACGCCATCGAAACAATTATCTTGATGGATGCTGTGGCTTGAATGATGTTCTCATTCTTTGCAAAGTTCAAAACGAAGATACAGATAACAACAGCGAGAATCGTGAGCTCAACATAGAGACCGCGCCACGTCACAGAACCCAAGAAACGATTCTTGCGTCCTTTTCTAAACCACATATTCCAAAATCGAACTTTGATGAGAGTAATAATTCCAATACCCGTAAGACCAGCGATAGTGAGAACAAAACCTTTGTATACAACCCAATCGCCAATCAGTGGCAACCTAAATTCAGGATTGAAAACTTCACCATAGGCTTGAACGAGCGAACCAAATAAAGTGACAAAACCAATCATCACAAACCAGTGCGCAACTCCTGATGGCGTAAACCTCGTCATCTTTGTGTGCGACAAAATTTCATGCGTCATCCACGCAAAGCGACGACCTTTGCGACCTGCACGGGTTGGATCTGGTTGTCCCCTGGAGATCAGACCGTAGATTTCGCGCGCCTTATATATAAAGAGGGCAACCGCGACGATGGTCAGGGCGTAGGAGAAAAGGGCAAGGCCCGTGAGAAATCCATGCATGCCGCAAGCGTAAGGGGGTCACCCCCTTCAAACCAGGAATAAACCTGAGCCAGCCCCTGTTTACCCAGTACTTAAACCTGAGCCGACTCGACTCAATCTTTTGACGAAAGTAGGCTCAAGGTTAGAGAATTCAGGCCTAACCCACTGGCCTTAACCAACAGGGGTTTTTCAAGAAATTGAAAGAAGAAGGAGCAATAAACATGGCAAGAGCAGTCGGAATCGACCTCGGTACCACCAATAGCTGCGTATCTGTATTAGAAGGTGGCGAGCCAACAGTTATCGCTAACGCAGAAGGCATGCGCACCACCCCATCCATCGTGGCATTCGCAAAGAACGGCGAGGTGTTGGTTGGTGAAGTAGCAAAGCGTCAGGCTGTTACAAACGTTGATCGCACTATCCGATCCGTTAAGCGCCACATGGGTGAAAACTGGACTCAAGATATCGATGGCAAAAAGTACACACCACAAGAAATCTCAGCTCGCGTATTGATGAAGTTAAAGCGCGATGCCGAGGCTTATCTTGGCGACACTGTGACAGATGCGGTTATCACCGTACCTGCATATTTTGATGACGCACAACGTCAAGCAACAAAGGAAGCTGGCGAAATTGCTGGTCTTAATGT
>CAYRJB010000033.1:0-11577 GCA_964424485.1 uncultured Actinomycetes bacterium | reverse complement strand
CAAGACATCTTGATTCGCATGAAGCGAATGAAAGGTTTCGAAGCGCTTTGGTTACCAGGTATGGATCACGCAGGAATTGCAACTCAAAATGTTGTAGAGAAACAACTTGCTGCTCAAGGCAAGTCACGCCACGATCTTGGACGCGAAGAATTTGTTAAGAAAGTTTGGGAGTGGAAAGCCGAATCCGGTGGTTCGATTCTTGGACAGATGAAGCGACTTGGTGACTCGGTTGATTGGTCACGTGAGCGTTTCACAATGGATGAAGATCTTGCGCGCGCAGTTCTTACCATTTTTAAGAGACTTTATGATGCTGATCTGATTTACCGCGCTGAGCGAATTATCAATTGGTGCGTGCGTTGCCATACAGCTTTATCTGATATCGAAGTTGATCACCGAGAAATCGATGGTGAGTTTGTTCAAATTACATATGGCGAGCCTGGCCAGGTTCAGATCAAAATTGCAACGACTCGTCCAGAAACCATGTTGGGTGATGGCGCTGTTGCTGTTAATCCGAATGATGATCGATACAAAGATCTAATTGGCAAAATGGTCAAACTTCCTTACGTCAATCGAATGATCCCAATCATTGCTGATGAATTAGTAGACCCTGAATTTGGTACAGGCGCTGTGAAGGTAACTGCAGCCCATGATCCCAACGATTTTGAAATGGCTGTTCGTCACAATGTTCCGTTTGTAGTCATCATGGATGAAAATGGCATGATGTCAGGAACAAATACAAAGTTTGATGGCATGGATCGTTTCGAAGCACGCCGCGCCGTAGTTGAAGAGCTTCGCAAAGATGGATTACTTGGCTGGGAAAAGCGTCCCTACTCTCATTCAGTTGGTCATTGCTCACGTTGCGAAACTATTGTTGAACCTCGATTATCAAAACAATGGTTCGTCAAAGTTGCGCCACTTGCAAAAGCTGCTGGCGATGCAGTCCGAGATGGTCGAGTAAAAATCGAACCAGAAGAACTTGCTCCTCGATATTTTGAATGGGTCGACAATATGCATGACTGGTGCATCTCACGTCAGTTGTGGTGGGGTCACCGTATTCCTGTTTATTACGGTCCGAATGAAGAGGTTGTTGTCTGTGGTCCTGGTGAAACTCCACCAGCTGGCTACATTCAAGATAACGACGTACTGGACACTTGGTTCTCTTCTGCACTCTGGCCGTTCTCAACTCTCGGCTGGCCAGAAAACACTGACGATTTAAAGAAGTTTTATCCAACTTCCGTTTTGGTTACCGGTTACGACATTCTTTTCTTCTGGGTCGCACGCATGATGATCTTTGGACTCTTTGCAATGGATGGAGTTCAACCATTTAACACAATCGCTCTTCACGGTCTTGTACGCGACCGATTTGGAAAGAAGATGTCCAAATCCAAAGGCAACACTGTTGATCCCTTGGAGTTCATGGATAAATATGGATCGGATGCGCTTCGTTTTACTCTTGCTCGTGGCGCTAACCCAGGGGCTGATCAAGCACTTGCAGAAGAGTGGATCGGCGGATCTCGAAATTTCGCAACGAAGCTTTGGAATGCGACTCGTTTTGCAACCATGAATGGGGCAACCGTAGAAGGCGAACTCCCATCCTTTGAATCTTTGGACGATGTCAACAAGTGGATTTTGACTCGTCTGGACGAAACCATTCAGGAAGTTGATGAGCTTTACGAAAAATTTGAATTCGCTAAAGCATCTGAATTGATTTACCACTTCGCATGGGACGACTTATGCGATTGGTACCTCGAACTAACCAAATCCTCTTTTGCCGCCGGTGGCAAGGCCGCTTCAACATGCCAACGTGTACTTGGCCATGTTTTGGATCAACTTTTACGCTTGATGCATCCATCAATGCCGTTCATCACCGAGACCCTTTGGTGCAATCTGACCGGTAAGGAAACCCTTGTAACTGCGTCTTGGCCAAAGTTTGATCCTTCGCATCGCGATGCATCTTCTACAGCGGCAGTAGCAAAAGTTCAGGAAATTATTACTGAGATTAGGCGTTTCCGAAACGATCAAGGAATTAAGACCTCAGCACGCGTTCTTGCGAGATTCAAAGGCATGGATACTGCCGGAGTTGCTGGATATGAAGATGCGATTCGTTTCATCGTTCGCGCTGATAGTGGCGAAGGTAATTTCACCTCCAAGATTGAAGTTGCTGGAGTAATAATTGAATTTGACCTCTCTGGTGCTATCGACGTTAAGGCAGAACGTGCTCGCCTCACAAAGGATTTGGCCGCAGCCGAAAAGGATCGCAACACGGCGAAAATCAAATTGGATAACCAAGGCTTTATGGCCAAGGCACCGATGGAAGTAGTTCAAGAAATTCGTCAACGCCTCGTTGATACGACCGCAGATATCGAGCGCATCACCGCAGCCCTTGCAGCACTTCCAAGCGAGTAACGCATGAGCGAAGTGACAACCTTGAACGATGTCTATCAGGCATTGTTGAAACGTTGGCCAGAAACAAGACTTGAACCTTCAATGGATCGCATTGCTGCATTATGTGATGCGCTTGGAAGCCCTCACCTCACTTATCCAGTCATACATATTGGTGGAACCAATGGCAAAACCACCACTTCACGAATGATTGATTCCTTAATGACCGAACTTGGCTATCGCACCGGCCGATACACAAGTCCACATTTAGAGAGTTTTACTGAGCGAATCTCTATTAAAGGCTCACCAATATCTGAAAAGGAAATGCTTGCTACATACAAAGATGTAGAGCTCTACTTTGATTTGATCGATAGTCGCCAACCACACCCGATTTCATTTTTTGAAGCCATGACGGCTTTAGCTTTTGTTGCATTCGCCGAGCACCCTGTCGATATTGGCGTTATTGAAGTGGGTATGGGAGGGGAGTGGGATGCGACAAATATTGTTCATTCCCAGGTCTCTGTTATTACTCCTATAGGACTAGATCACACTGAATATTTAGGTGAAACCCTTGAAGAAATCGCGGCAACCAAGTCAGGCATAATCAAACAAGAATCGCATGTAGTTTTGGCGGCACAACCACCTGAAGTTGCAAAAATTCTCCTTGCTAAGGTTGCTGAGAAATCTGCAACTCCATATCGCGAAGGTATTGAGTTTTCAGTTTCCCAGAGAAATCTCGCAGTCGGTGGGCAGGTAATTTCTATCAACGGCGTATATGGCGAATATTCAGATATTTTTATTCCGCTCTACGGGGCACATCAAGCATCCAATGCGGCGATTGCTTTAGCCGCTGTCGAAGTCTTTGCCCAAACTGCAATTGACGCTGAGGTTGTTGCTCGCGCTTTCGCAAATGTTCTATCTCCTGGTCGTTGTGAAGTCCTCCATCGAGATCCAACTGTCATCGTTGATGCTGCTCATAACCCACACGGTGCCCATGCTCTCGCTCAAACACTTGCAACCGAATTTGATTTCGAATCAATTTTTGGTGTTCTAGCGATTCTAGGGGAGAAGGATGTCGTAGGGGTTCTTCGCGAGTTAGAACCAGTTATTGATCGTCTAGTGGTAACCCAGAATTCATCTGAACGAGCTCTGCCTGTCGATGACTTATATAAAGAAGCAATCAAAGTCTTTGGCTCTGAACGTGTCTTCAGAGAAGAAGATTTACGGAGCGCTATATCTGTTGCCATGGAGCAGTGCACGTTAATCAATCAAACAAGTGAAGGTGTATCAGCTGTCGTGGTCACAGGTTCAGTAGTGACTGCTGGTGAAACACGAAATATTGTTCGAGATATTGTGGAGAGAAAGAGTAAATAATGCGAATCCTTGGTGCAGCAACGATAACGATGGAAGCATTTGTTATGGGCTTTGCACTTCTTATTGCAATGGATTCCCATAGCTCTCTAGTGCTTACGCTCGGTGGAGCGCTGGCGATTTCTATGATTCTCTGTGCAGGAATGATGAAGAAGAAGTCTGGATGGATATTTGGCACTCTTCTTCAAATCTGCATGATTGCTTACGGATTTGTTGTTCCCATGATGTTTTTTATGGGAGCGCTGTTTGCTGGACTTTGGGCTACGGCCTATTTTGTTGGGCAAAAGGGTGAGGCGATACGGGCGAGATTGCTTGCCGAGCGTGAAGGAAAATCTCAGATTTAGGGTTCTGCTTTATCTCGCATAGAATGCGCGGGTGAGCCTCGAAAGAACTCTTATACTGATCAAGCCAGATGGCGTTAAGCGCCAACTCATTGGCGAAGTTATTTCTCGCATTGAACGCAAAGGCTATGTTGTAACTGAATTAAAAAAACTTCAAGCTGATCGTGAACTACTTTCACGCCACTATGCTGAACACGAAGGCAAACCTTTCTACGAACCACTTCTTGAATTTATGCTCTCGGGCCCAGTCGTTGCATTGATTGCTGAAGGCAATCGCGTCATTGAAGGTTTCCGCAAACTTGCCGGAACAACTGATCCAACAACAGCTGAACCAGGAACTATTCGCGGTGATCTTGCACGCGACCAAGGCACAAAAGTTGTTCAAAATATTGTCCATGGTTCAGATTCAATCGAATCTGCTAACCGCGAAATTTCTATCTGGTTCCCTGAGGTGAAGTAATGGCAAGAAATAATGGAGAGAACATGAGCGAGAAGTCCCCAGCCCGCATGAACTTTATTGGTCGAGATATGGCAGTTGATCTCGGCACTGCAAATACTCTCGTTTATGTACGTGGACGCGGAATCGTTTTGAATGAGCCATCAGTTGTTGCGGTGAATCAAGATACTGGTGCAATTCTTGCAGTAGGTCTTGAAGCAAAGCGCATGATTGGCCGTACACCAGGCAACATCGTTGCTATCCGCCCACTCAAAGATGGTGTTATTGCTGACTTTGATACAACCGAACGCATGCTTCGTTACTTCATTCAAAAGGTACATAAGCGTCGCTACCTCGCTAAGCCACGAATCGTTGTCTGCGTTCCATCAGGAATTACTGGAGTTGAACAACGCGCAGTCAAAGATGCCGGCTACGCAGCTGGTGCTCGAAAGGTTTACATTATTGAAGAGCCAATGGCTGCAGCAATTGGTGCAGGCCTTCCTATTCATGAACCGACTGGCAACATGGTTGTTGATATCGGTGGTGGAACAACTGAGGTTGCAGTTATTTCACTCGGAGGAATTGTCACCGCACTTTCAATTCGCGTTGGTGGAGATGAGCTAGATCAAGCCATTATCGAATGGGTGAAGCGCGAATATTCACTTCTTCTCGGCGAACGCACTGCTGAAGAGATCAAAATGGCCATCGGTTCTGCGTGCAAACTTCCCAACGAACCTGATGCAGAAATTCGCGGTCGCGATCTCGCAACAGGTCTCCCCAAAACCGTTTTGGTTTCAGCTGAAGATATTCGCAAGGCCCTCGCCGAACCTGTCAATCAAATCGTCAATGCAGTGAAGTCGACCCTCGACAAAACTCCTCCAGAGCTTGCGTCGGATTTGATGGATCGTGGAATTGTTCTCACAGGCGGTGGAGCGCTTCTACGTGGACTTGATGAGCGACTTCGTCAGGAGACAGGGATGCCCATTCATATTTCTGAGCGCCCCCTCAATGCAGTTGCCGAAGGTTCAGGCAAGTGCGTGGAAGAATTCGAAGCGCTTGAGAAGGTTTTGATTTCAGAACCTCGTCGTTAATACCTCAAAATAATTCGAGGAGTTCTTTATGGCACGTGGTGGCAATAGTCGTACGCGACTTTTGCTCGTCATTCTGCTCGTGACTTCTCTTTTTCTCATCACTCTTGATTTGCGAGGTGTTGGTATAACTAGCGCCTCACGTGGCGTTACTCAAACAGTTATCTCTCCAATTCAAAAAGGTGTTTCTAATTTATTTTCACCTATCGGACGTTTTCTTTCTGATGTGAAGAATTTTGGGAAAACCAAGAATCAAATTAAGGAATTACAGAGCGCAAATGCCAAACTCAAGGCTGCACTTACTTATAAAGCTGATGTCTTAGGAGCGCTTCGCCAACTTCAAGATAATTTAGATCTTGCTGGTCGGGGTTCTTATAAAGTTGCTGCTGCTCGAGTCATCGGTCGAGGTTCAGCTTCTACTTTTAGCCAAACCATCACTATTGATAAAGGTGAGAGCTCAGGGATCCGCCGCAATATGACAGTGATCTCCGAAAATGGATTAGTGGGAGTCGTAAAGTCAGTTACCAACAACGCATCAGTTGTATTGCTGATGAGCGATCCAACCTTCCGAGTAGGAGTTCGTGTGGGCAGAAATCAATCTAATGCAGTCCTGATCGGGGGAGGTGGAAGCCTTTACACAGTTGAGCTTCTCGATCCTGCAGGAAGTATTGAAATAGGAGATTCTCTAGTCACACTTGGCAGTGGGAATAATCGCCCCTTTATCCCCGGCCTTCCAGTTGGAGTTGTGACAAAAGTTGACCACACCACAAATACATTGACCCAACGAGCAACTGTTAAAGCATATTCAAATTTAGGCAATCTTGGAGTTGTCAGTGTTGTTCTCTCCGCGCCGACAACAGCTCCAGCAAAACCACTACAACCAACTCCGCGCCCCACTGTTACGGTCTATGTAACTCCAACACCTGAAGCTTCGATAAGCGCCACACCTTCTGCCACTCCTAAGGTGAAGAAGTGAGCCCTCAACGTGTAGGAATTAGCGCGACTCTTCTATTGGCGCTATTTGTCATTCAAGAGTCATTTATTTCACGCATACATTTTCCTATCACAGGTTTTTCGTTATACATCTCTGTATTAGTTGCTCTTATCGCACTTGAAGATCGCAACGGCTCAATTGCAATGGGGTTTATCGGTGGGATTATCCTCGATTTATCACCGACATCAGACAGTCCTATTGGTCAATGGGCTCTCATCTTCACACTCATCGGATTTTTGATTTCAAGCAATCTAGAAAGCGTAGGAGATTTTGCCTCGACGCCTCTCTCATTTGTGCTCTTTGTTTCATGTGCATCAGCACTCTCCTTGGTTGCATACCTCATCATTGGAACTATGTTGGGCGAGAACACTGGTTCTATTTGGCGGGCAATAGTTGTGATCTTTGGAAATTTTGTATGGACCACTTTATTGACTCCATTTTTCTTACCAATAGTTCGCTGGGTTCGTGAAGCAACTCTGGATACCTGGGCAAGATAGAACTTCCGATGACCACACAACGTTCCAGGTTAAATCTCATTATTGTTCAAACACTCGTGCTCTCTCTAATGTTTGCTCTATTTGGCCGCCTTTTCTACCTTCAAATTGCAAACTCCAACGTCTATCAAAATGCTGCGCTTAGTATTCAAAGTCGCGACATTGTGACCCCTGCCATTCGTGGAGCAATTACAGACCGCACAGGATTGCCTATGACAATGGATCGCCCTGGACTAGCAATTACAGTTGATCGAAGCGTGATAGATAAGCAACCAGATAAAGGGGTTGCAGTTATCCAACGTTTATCTAATCTACTCAACCTCAAATTCGAGGATTTATGGCAAGGAACGAGGCTCTGCGGTGAGCTCGAAATCGGTAAACGAGCTGGATGCTGGAATGGTTCGAGGTATCAACCAATACCTGTAACGAAACAAGCGCCACAAAATGTTGCACTCGTAATTTTGGAAAATTCGGATGTTTATCCCGGAATAGATGCGATCTCCACTCCAGTTCGTTCATATCCGCAACTTGCAGGGGAGCTGCCAGTGCATCTCCTCGGTTATGTTGGTGGCGTATCTGAATCGGATTTGGCGGATGCGACTAAAGGTTTTTACCGCAATGAGAATGTTGGAAAGTCTGGACTCGAATATAAATATGACAGATTGTTGCGTGGAACACCTGGCATTAAGACAGTAATAGTTGATCGTAAAGAATCGATTACTCAGACTTCAACTAATACTCAACCCATTTCTGGTCAGAATTTGATCACAAATATAAGTTCAAGAATTCAAGCATCAGCGGAGAAAGCTCTTGCAAATGCCGTGAAGCGTGCTCGCTCGATGGGGTACCGCGCAGATTCAGGAGCTGCGATTGTTCTCGATGTAAAGAATGGCGGCGTACTAGCTCTTGCTTCCTATCCAACATATGACCCTAATATGTTTCAAAAGGGACTAACAACACAACAAGCAAAAGATCTCTTCAGTGAATCAACTGGTGTTCCAGCACTAAATCGAGCGACGCAAGGTGCTTACGCGCCAGCTTCTACTTTTAAGGCTCTCTCTGTAGTTGCAGCAACTGCAGCCGGCTATAACATGGAAGCAAAGTACAACTGCCCTGCTACCGTTAAAGTAGGTAATCGAGAGTTCAACAACTTTGAGGTTAAAAGCCAAGGCCGTATTAATATGGAACAGGCAATTGCGGTCTCCTGCGACACCATTTGGTATCAGATTGCATACGATGAATGGGTACGTGATGGGGGATTACGTCCTAAATCTAACGTCCATGATTATTTCTTCAAGAACGCTCAAGGATTTGGCGTAGGCAAGAAGACTGGAATAGATCTACCAGATGAGACAAGTGGTCGACTTCCTAACCGCGATTGGAAGACTAACTATTGGAAGATGAACAAGGATTTCTTCTGCAACTACCAGGCTCGTGCGGCAAAGAAAGATTTAACTCCTTATTTAATTGCAATCGCTAAGGAAAATTGCATCGATGGCTACATGTTACGTGCCGGCGATGCTGTTAACTTTTCGATTGGCCAAGGAGACACACTTGTTACACCTATCCAAATGGCAACCATTTATGCTGCCATCGCAAATGGCGGAACTCTCTATCAGCCACAAATTGCTCGAGCATTTGTTACATCAACAGGAAAAGTAACAAAAGAATTTAATCCTGTTGTGATTGGTAAAACTCCACAGACTGCGGCTGATACAGCGTTTCTGCATCGCGCACTTCGCGCAGTTGTCACTCGAGGTACTGCTGCCGGTGTATTTGCTGGGTTCCCAGTCGCAGTGAGCGGCAAGACAGGTACTGGGCAAGTACTTGGAAGAAATGCGAATGGAAGTGCAAAGGATGATACTTCTTGGTTCTCATCTTATGCTCCGAGTGATAATCCTCAATATGCAGTCATTATGGTCGTTAGCCAAGGCGGATTTGGTGCATCGGTATCAGCGGTAGGCGTTAAAGATATTTACTCCACGATTTTTGGAGTGAAAGGCAGCACCGTTCATCCAGAACTAGCTGTATTTTCTCCATCTGGGCCAACACGCACACTTCCAAAGTTAGATATTAAAAATGCACAAGAATATAAAGAGCCTAAACTTGTATCACCTACTCCAGTCGTTACATCAACAACAACTAAGAAGGTAAAGCGATGACATTTCTTAACCCAGGTGTTCGTCGCGCGCGTCCTACTGATTCCATTCGCCGCAATCTCGCAGGTTTCGACAAAATGCTCACTTTCGCGGTAGCAGCATTGTTGATTTTGGGAACTCTTTTGGTCTGGGCTGCCACCCGGCAATGGTTTGATTCTCAAGGTCTTGATCCTCAGTATTACCTCAAGCGCCATGTTCTTAACATTGCTATTGGACTCCTGCTCGCATATCTCACAACACTCATTGATTATCGACTGCTTCGCGCTTATACGCCGATTGTGTGGGGTCTTGGAGTTCTTGGATTAATTATTGTTTTATTACCAGGACTTGGTTCCACGGTTAATGGCGCTCGCGCTTGGATTACCTTCCCAGGAGGATTTCAGATACAACCAGCTGAATTAGCCAAAATCTCCATCATCGTCGGAATGGCAATGTTGCTCGCGGAAAAACGCGATGTCGATGTTAACCCGGTTGATTCAGATGTCCTAAAGGCTCTAGCTGTTTCTGCACTTCCCATGATTCTCATTCTTCTCCAACCAGACGTGGGAACAATTGCAATTATCAGCTGTGCAATCCTTGCAATTATCGCCGTATCAGGTGCCCCATCTCGATGGGTTATCGGTCTTTTGATTCTTGCTGCTCTTGGCTCTTTTGTTGCTGTGAAAACTGGAGTTGTCAGTGATTACCAAGTAAAGCGTTTGCAAGCATTCGTTGACCCGACTGCAGATCCCCAGATGAGCGGGTATCAATTGCGTCAATCACGTATCACAATTGGATCTGGTGGATTCTTTGGTCGCGGACTTTTTAACGGTCCGCAAACAAATGGTCGATTTGTTCCAGAGCAACAAACTGACTTTATTTTTACAGTCGCTGGCGAGGAACTAGGTTTTCTTGGAGCTGGTTTTATTTTGCTGTGCTACATGATTATCTTTTTTAGAGCTTTTGCAATCGCAAGGCGGACTCACGATCTTTTTGGGCGTTTAGTGTGTATAGGTGTTATTGCCTGGCTCGCCTTCCAAACTTTTGAAAATGTCGGAATGTGTATGGGACTTGTCCCCATGACAGGCGTTCCATTGCCATTCATGTCATATGGTGGATCAAGTATGTTTGCTACTTTGGTCGCATTCGGCTTATTGCAGAATGTCCACGTAAGATCTCGCTAATTCTGCATTTTCTCCGCCTTAAATACTGCCTAATTGCCCCCATGCCTTCGGTCTGCCATACTTATCCCAGCAACTCGCGCGACGAGTAGCCCCCGAAATATCTAATAAAAAGATGGCTTTGGAAGCGGCTAACAAATCTCAGATCGCAGCAGTAGCTAAAGATTTATAAGTGAAAACGCGAAACATGTTGCACACGCGGTATCAGTAGATATGAAATGCAACTTGGGATTAACGCCTTAAGGCGTGTGAAAAGGATTTTGTTATGGCTCCGGAACCTAAAGGGTCAAAGTCTGGCCGCAAGCGCACGACAAAGAAGAGCGCTAAAGAGGCTAAAGAAAATAAGGCAGTTGTAGAGAGCGCATCCTCGGTTGATGTAGCTCCAGAAACATTAGAAGAGAAGCCAAAGCGCACTCGCAAAGCAGCAGCGCCTATGCCAGTTTTCCAAGCACCTCCAGCTGAGACAAAGAAAAAAGCTGTCAAAGCTTCATCCAAGAAGGCTGAATCAGATGCCGATGTCGAGCAAGGCTCATCTGAGTCTGCTGAAGCGCTCTTAGATCGTGAAGAACGCGGCGGTCGAAATCGCCGACGCCGACGTGGTGGACGTGGACGCCGACGTGGTGGCGTCGATGGTGAAAAAGAATTAGAGCTTGAAGGCGAAGAAGATTCGTCATCTTTAGAAGAGTCTGAAGATGACTCTTCTGAAGAAGGTACACATCGTCGCCGTCGACGTCGCCGTCGATCACGCGGTGGAGGTGGCGATGATGCTGCGCAAGAAGTCGTCGATGAAGATGGTGTTAAAACTGTAGTTAAAGTTCGTGAACCGCGTGCGCGCGAAGAGCGTCCTGAAAGAAATAACCGTCGTGATCGCGGACGTGATCGCGGACGTGGCCGTGATCGTCACGATCGTCACGATCGTGATTCTCGCGACCATAGAGAGTTTGTTCGTCGTCGGGGAACAATCATTACTGAAGGTGAATTCTTATCACGTCGCGAAAATGTCGATCGCGTGATGTTGGTAAGACAAACCGGTGATCGCACTCAAATTGCAGTACTTGAAGACAAAATTATGGTTGAGCATTACGTCAACCGAAATTCAAATATTTCCTACGTCGGCAACGTCTACCTTGGAAAAGTTCAAAATGTGCTTCC
>CAYRJB010000032.1:0-11727 GCA_964424485.1 uncultured Actinomycetes bacterium | reverse complement strand
CTCCAGAGTCGTTGAGCCCAATCATCGGAATCCCACTCTTTAAAGCAAAGTCCATGACTTTTGTTATTTTGCGACCCATGGTTTCGCCAAGGCTTCCGCCGAGCACAAGAAAGTCTTGTGCATATACCGCAACGGTTCGACCATCGATGGTTCCGTATCCGGTTACAACGCCATCGCCTAGTGGATGACTCTTATCCATTCCAAACTTATCTGCATGATGAGTTGAAAATGCATCAAACTCTACGAAGGAACCAGCATCAAGTAATTTAAACAGGCGCTCGCGTGCGGTCAATTTGCCTGCGGCTCTCCTCTTATCAAGGGAGGCAGCAGATGCAACGTTTTGAGAAGCTTCGACACGTTGGCGAAGATCTGCGATCTTGCCTTTAGTTGTGCGGATATCGTCGGTCACGGGAATAAGGTACTAGTTAGTCCGTAATACGAACTAGTAGCCACTAGTAAGTTCTGGTAGGAAGAAGGAGGTGTTCGTGGGCACAATCTCGCTCCTGGATGAGCGTCTCCTTTCCTACCTATTGGTAGATACAAAGTGGCAGGTCGAAGTTGTCGATGAAGTTGATTCAACTCAAAATGTGATTAAGTTAAAGAAATCCATAAGCAACGGAGATGTAGTCGTTGCTGAATTTCAGAGCGCTGGTCGTGGAAGGCTTGATCGAACATTCGAAGCTTCAAAATCCCAATCTCTCACCTTCTCCTTTTATATTGAATGTTTTAGGGACCGCAAAGAATGGGGTTGCATACCTCTTATCGCTGGACTTGCAGTTACAAATGTTCTTAATGCATATGCGAGTGAAGATTCCGAGAAAATTTTTTATGCAAAATGGCCAAATGATGTTTTAGCGATTAATTCAAAACGCGATGGAAAGGTTGCGGGAATTCTGACCGAAACTCATGGGAACGGAATTGTGGTTGGCATCGGTATCAATGTAGAGATGGAAAATTTGCCAGTCGAGACCGCGACCTCTTTGCTTCTTCTCGGGATTTCTCATCTCAATAGAAATGAAATACTCGTTAGAGTTCTCAACGAGTTTCATTCACTATTCACCTCTTGGGAAAGAGGTGGAAGCTTGGCGAAGTCATATCTGGATATTTCGGCAACCATCGGCAAAAAAGTCGAAGTGAGCATGCCTGGAGGTGAAGTCAAGAGAGGTGTAGCGATAGAAGTCGGTCACAACGGGGAGCTGGTCCTAGATAGTGGCGAAAGTATCTTCTCGGGAGATGTGATTCATTTATACACTTAAGGCATGCCAACTATGGATGCACTAGTTCCAGAAGAGTACGAATCCCTTCGAGAGAGCGTGAGGGGATTAGCAGAGAAAAAGATTGCCCCATTTGCTTCAGCTGTAGATCAAGAATCAAGATTTCCTCAGGAAGCATGGGATGCACTGATTGAAGCAGATCTTTTTGCAGCGCATGTACCAACACAGTATGGCGGACAAGGAGCAGATGCTCTTGCAACGGCAATCATCATTGAAGAAGTTGCACGTGTATGCAGCTCCGCATCCCTGATTCCAGCCGTAAACAAATTGGGTTCTGTTCCATTACTTATCGCAGGCAGTGAAGAACAAAAGAAAAAGTATTTACCCCAACTCGTCAAGGGTCGCGGTTTCTCTTATTGTCTATCTGAATCTGAAGCTGGTTCTGATGCAGCAGCGATGAAAAGCCGAGCCATCGCCGACGGAGATGGATGGGTTTTAAATGGAAGCAAGAAATGGATTTCTAATGCCGGTGCTTCAGATTTTTATACAGTCTTAGCGACCACAAATCCAGAGCTTGGCGCAAAGGGAATCACTGCTTTTATTGTCGAGAAAAGCGATCCTGGAGTTTCATTCGGAGCACACGAGAAGAAGATGGGATTCAAAGGTTCTCCCACTCGAGAGGTCTATCTCGATAATGTGAAGCTGGATTCTTCGAGACTATTAGGCAAAGTCGGAGATGGTTTTTCAATTGCCATGCAGACTTTGGATCACACAAGAATCACAATTGCTGCTCAGGCATTGGGTATAGCTCAAGGTGCGTTTGAAGTTGCCGAAAAATACTCGCACGAGCGTCAACAATTTAAAAAGCCGATTTTCGATTTTCAAGGCGTTCAATTCATGTTGGCAGATATGGCAATGAACATAGCAGCAGCAAGACAGTTGACTTATGCCGCAGCAGTAAAGAGCGAGCGTGGAGAGCGTGACCTCACATTTTTCTCTGCTGCATCGAAGTGTTTTGCAAGCGATACTGCAATGAAAGTGACTACTGATGCAGTTCAGACTTTAGGTGGATATGGGTATGTTTCGGATTATCCTGTTGAGCGAATGATGCGCGATGCGAAGTTGACCCAAATTTATGAAGGTACTAATCAAGTCCAACGCCTCGTAATGGCCAGACACTTCGGAGATCTCTAAAATCTCACAATTAGTTCAGGTGTGGCGGCCGCATCAACTTTTTGATCATCGTCGTTAACGGGTAGCGGCTCAGAAGTAATCTCGCCAATATGAACAAGAGCAATCTTCCATGCACGCATCGAGCGAAGTGCACGGTCATAAGAACCCCCACCTTGACCTAAACGATTGCCGGTTCGGTCGATGTGGAGTGCGGGCACAATCGCAACATCTATCAGTGAAGGGTCAATTGCAGGGCCTACTGGTTCTTTAATGTTTCCATGTGTTACGAGCTCAGAAGAATCTCCATTCCAAATGACCCACTCCAAGCTCTTGTCTGCCAACAATCGCGGAATAACAACCTTTTTACCATCGCGAAAAAGGATTGAATTAATCTCGTCGGTTCGAGGCTCTGTGCCATATGAGATATAACTTGCAACATAAGTCGCCTCAGCAATTTCGAAGCAAGTTGCGACGTGCTCCCACGAATTTTTGCTGTCGAAACGTTCCTCCCGTATCCAGCGATACTCTTTTCGAAGTTCCGCTTTCTTTTCAGCAAGATTCACAGAAGCACTCTAGTTCCATGAGCGGGTAGCCTCCACGATTTTTGATACTTGGATGAGTAAAGTTGCAGCGTGAACATGTCTGTGGGCGAACTTCTCACCAAGTTACTTGAGATTTCTAAACCCCTTGAATCCTTCGACATGCCTCTTCTTGATGCTCACGGCGCAACTCTTTCAGAGGATATCTACGCTGGAGAGCGCCATGTACTTAAGAAGGGTTCAAGAATTCGCTCGACCCATATCGGTCTTGCAGCTTCTATAGGTTTAGATCATCTCCCAACGAGGCCGCATCCTCGCGTAGTAGTTATATCCGCAGGCGGAGATCTGGTCGAACCAGGTCAACGCCTAGAAGACTCCGAAGATGAGTTTGAAACAAACTCATGGATGCTGACGACGGCAGTTAAAGAAGCAGGCGCACTTGGTTATCGAGTGCATAGCATTCCCGAAAATCACGAACAATTGAAATTAATCATTGAGGATCAACTCGTTCGTGCTGATCTCATTGTTATTAGTGGTGAACAGCATGATGAGTCATTCGACCTCATCACGTCAGTTCTTCAAGAATTAGGTGAGATCACAATCGTCGAACCTGCGCTCGCTGAATCGGGCCGACATAACTTTGGAACCATTGGCCCAGACAAGACTCCGGTTGTGACTTTGCCTGGAGACCCGATTGCAGCATATTTATCTAGCGAGCTCTTCATTCGCCCGATGATTCGAACCATGCTCGGGTCAAATGTGATTCATCGCCAAATCGTCAAGGCAAAAGTGGAGAAGGATATTGAATCTGAGGTTGGAAAAACATCTCTTGTTCGTGCAAATCTTGGCACAAGCTCACCATTGACTGTTGCCCCCCTTGAAAGCCAAGAACACTTTTCAACTTTAGCTGATGCTCATGCGCTGATTGCAATCCCAGCGGATTCACCAGGTGTTGTTAAAGGCGAATTCGTAGATGTCATGATCTTGGAGCGCATTTCTTGAAAGCCCCAGTCATTCGCGATGGTGAATTAACCCTGCGTTTGCTGCGAATCAGAGATCGAGACCTTTGGACTCAAGTACGTCGCGTGAATAGCGAATGGCTTACACCCTGGGAGGCGACTCGTCCCGAACTTCCTAATGGCACAGCCCAAGGCCCTCTTCCTACTTATGTTCAAATGGTTGCGCACCAACGACGAGAAGCTAAACACGGTCGCGCTTTCACAATGGGCATGTGGTTGACGGATGGACAGAAGGAACGTTTCATCGGCCAAATAACTTTGGGCGGGGTTGTGTACGGCGCCTATCGCGGCGGTTACATCGGATATTGGGTGGATCAGAGATTTGCCAATCGCGGGTATACGACCAGGGCCGTTAGGGCCCTTACTGATTTTGCATTCTCAACATTGGCGCTACATAGAATTGAAATCAATATCCGGCCAGAAAATGAAGCCTCTAGAAAAGTAGCAGAAAAGGCCGGTTATATACTCGAAGGAGCACGTTCTAGATATCTTCATATCGATGGAGATTGGCGCGATCACTTGACTTTCGTCAAAGAAAATCCCGAAATTTAGAACTATTCAAGAAAAATACAATTCGGACATATAGCTCAAATCCACCACTTTTGAGCCTACACAATATATTTTTTCCCCATGGCGTCCGGTCTCATATACCTCATCATCATCGGTATGTGGGCGGCTTATTTTCTCCCACATTGGATTTCTTCACATGAAGATTCCTCTGGAAAGTCAGGCGAGAAATATAAAAACGCAATTCGCACAGTCGGATCAAGTGCGACTCATCTCGTGCCGGAATTCGAAGAACCCCTCCAACGTCGTCGCACGATTGCACGTCGTCGCGCCATTTTTTCATCGCTAGGAATTCTCTTTGTTGCAACGCTTTTCCTTTCAGCTTTAGGCTTCTTAACTCCTTTGATTGTTGCAATACCTGCAACCGGGACTATTCTCTATGCTGCGAATGTTCGTAGACAAATCGCTGCATATGAACTTCGCCAACGCAGACTCCAAGCTCTCCAAAAAGTCACAGAGTCTCCAGTTATGGTTACTGAGTACTCGGTGCAATTAGAAATCCAACGCGACTCTTCTTCAAATGAACATTGGATTCCACTTAGTGAAAGACATGATTCTGCTGGAGTGGTAGTAATACCGAAAGATCGAAGTGGTTGGGAACCAGTGAGTGTTCCTAAACCAACATATGTAACTGCTGCCAAAGCAATTACACCTAAGCGCATTATTGATCTCACTGTTCCCGGTCAATGGAGCGCAGAACAAGAGATGCTTCGTGATTTAGCACCATCTCGTGAAGAGCTCTTTGATCAAGAACTTGCCGAGAATGCAGCCGTTCCTCATCAATATCCTGATGAGTGGGCTGTCAATGAATAGTCCTGAGTAATTAAATCCAGGACGGAAGCCACATGCGGCTAAACCAAGCCGCGTAAGATGTAGTCGCGCCAACATATATTGGCCAGAAATAGATAAAGCAAAGTGCGATTGAGGCAAACCACATTGCAACTGCTATCCGCCTCTTTTTACAGTCGATCTCAAGGAATTTTGAGATGGTGTAAACAATGATCAAAATTAGAAAAGGTTCAATCGCAATCGCATAAAACGAGAACATTGTTCGCTTTTGAATGAGAAACCAAGGTAGATAACCTGCAGAAAGCGCCAACAAAAGCAGCCCACTTTGCCATTCGCGGCGAACAATCCAATAGCCGATAGTTGCAGCGATTGCTAAGACCCCACTCCACCACAGAAATGGAGTGCCAAGCGCGAGAATCTCGCGCGAGCAACTTTGTGCACCACAAGTGTTTGGGGTTGCGTAATAGAAAGATGTTGGTCTACCAAGAATTAGCCATGCCCATGGGTTTGCTTGATATGAATGTTTATCTGTTAGGTTGGTATGAAATTGCCACATCTGCCTGTGGTAATACCAGAGCGAAATAAGTGGGTTGGAGGAGTGGTCTCGATCCCAACCAGTTTTCGTGAGGAACCATCCGGCCCAAGACAAGATATAAACCAAAATTGGAACAAATCCAAATTGTGAAACTCGCGGCAAGAATTTCTCTTGAAGCACAGTCTTAACCGGAGTTTGATTCTCCATCGCTCGCTCTTGTCTGTAGTCCGCGTAAATCATAAACAAGAAAAACGCCACCAGGTAATAAATTCCAGTCCACTTAGTGGCTAAAGCCAAACCGAGGGCGATGCCCGCCATCCAATGTCTGCTATGAAGTAAGAAATAAAAAGCGAGAAGAAGAAAGAACATCAAGAAGATGTCGAGCAACGCGGTACGGCTATGGACGAGGTGTAACCCGTCGAGAAGTGATAGGCCGCCAGCAAGTGAGCTATATAGGTAATTATCAAAGAGAGCTTTAGCAACAAAATAAATCAGCACAATAGAAAGCGACCCGACTAAGGCCGAGGAGAATCTCCAGCCAAATTCGTGAAAGCCAAATAATTTGATACCGCCTGCAATTAACCACTTTCCTACAGGGGGATGAACTATGAATTCGGCTTTACCATTATCAAGTTCTACTCCATGGAGAAGCAGCGAACGAGCATTCTTGGCGTAGTAGAGTTCATCGAAAATAAATCCTTTGGGGGATCCCAGATTCCACAGTCGCATTGCCAGACCGATGGCGAAAAGCCCACCAGCTGTGAGGGCATCTCGATAGCGAACTATCAGAGGATTCATGAGTTAAGCCTATTGCCTGAGAGAATCTACCCATGTTGATCATGGCTGGAGCTCCTCTTGGAAATATCGGGGATGCCACAGAACGTCTCAAGGAATCTATCGCCAGCGTGCCGTTTATCGCTGCGGAAGATTCCAGAAGATTTGCTCGTCTGTGTCAGGACTTGGGAATCCAGCATCATGCAAAAGTGATTTCTTTTTTTGAAGGCAATGAAACTGAACGGCTTGATTCACTCTTAGAGATCCTGAAGTCAGGACAAGACCTTCTTGTTATTACTGATGCAGGAATGCCCGGAGTTAGTGATCCCGGCTATAGATTGATTGCTGCAGCCATCGAAAACGAAATCGAGGTAAAAGTAATACCGGGAGCAAGTGCTGTTACAACTGCGCTACTTCTATCAGGTCTACCTACAGATCGATTTTCTTTCGAGGGCTTTGCACCACGCACATCCGGAACTCGGAAATCCTGGTTTGAGAAATTAAAGGGCGAAGAGCGAACATGGATTTACTTTGAAGCTCCACATCGCCTCGAGGAATCCCTTTCTGATTTAGTCGAAGTGATGCCAGATAGGCGAATCGCAGTCTGTCGCGAAATGACTAAGACATATGAGGAAACCTTTAGAGGTACATCAATGGAAGCGCTAGCCTGGGCGCGATCAAAGGAAATACTTGGCGAAATTACCGTTGTCGTTGCAGGCTTCAATCCAGCCAGTCTCGAATATTCAAATGAATTTCTCATTGATGAAGTTATGAGACGTGAACGCGCTGGTGAAGATCGTAAAGATGCTATTGCGGCCGTGGCGAAGCAATTCGGGCTTCAAAAGCGCGTCGTATTTGATGCGATGGTTCAGGCTAAGATTCGTCCGTGACCAATCAAAAGGCTTTTTACGTAACCACGCCAATCTATTACGTAAATGATTCCCCACATATTGGCAGTGCGTATACAACTGTCGCTGGAGATGTTTTGACGAGATGGCATCGTCAAAAAGGTGAAGACGTTTGGTATCTCACCGGCACCGACGAGCATGGTCAAAAGGTTTTGAGCGCGGCAGAGGCAAATAATCAATCACCTCAAGAGTGGTGCGATCGATTGGTCGAAGATTCTTGGAAGCCAGTTTGGCGAGATCTCAACATTGCAAATGATGATTTTATTCGTACCACGGAGCCAAGACACATGGATCGTGTTCAACGCTTTCTTTCAGGTCTCAAAGAAAACAATCACATTTATGCTGGAAAATATGAAGGTCCTTATTGCATTGGCTGTGAAGAATTTAAACTCCCTGGCGATTTATTAGAGGGCGGCCTTTGCCCAACCCACTCAAAGCCATGTGAGATCGTGAGTGAAGAGAATTGGTTCTTCCGACTCTCTGCATTTGTGCCTGCTCTTCTCGATCTCTATAAAAATAATCCTTCAGCTTGCGAGCCTGAGAGTGCGCGAAATGAAGTTATTGCCTTTCTTGAAGGGGACGTTCAAGATCTCTCAATCTCTCGCTCAACATTTGATTGGGGTATCCCAGTTCCGTGGGATACAAAACAAGTGATCTATGTATGGTTCGATGCTTTACTCAACTACGCCACCGCTGTGGGACTGGGAGATGAACCATCCAGCGAAGGTGGAAAGAAATTTGCATCGACATGGCCCTGTGATGTTCATCTTGTCGGTAAAGATATTCTCCGTTTCCATTCTGTGATTTGGCCAGCGATGTTGATGGCCGCAGGAATTCCTATTCCTAAGAAAGTATTCGCCCACGGCTGGCTCATGGTGGGTGGAGAAAAGATGTCCAAATCCAAGGCGAACAAGATCGCTCCGGTTGAAATCACAAGTCACTTTGGGGTTGATGCCTATCGTTACTACTTCCTGCGCGCTATTCCTTTTGGTCAAGATGGTTCATTCTCTTGGGAGGATATGAGCGCTCGTTACACCAGCGAATTAGCGAATGATTTCGGAAACCTAGCATCACGACTTATTGCCATGATTGAAAAGTACTGCGGCGGCGTAATACCGGCTATTGCACATGAGCCTGCCCTTGAATCTGATCTCGCAAGTGCGGTTGAAAAAGCAGATGCAGCTATGTGCGCTCTTGATTTTCAGGGCGGAATAAATGCAATCATGGAATTTTGCAAACGTGTGAATGGATATGTCACCGAAAAGGAGCCATGGGCTGTAGCTAAGGACGAATCTCGCAAAACAGAACTAGATGCGATTCTTTATAACACTGCCGAATCGATTAGGGCTTTGGCCGTACTTCTCCATCCAGTCATGCCAGAGACAACTGAAAAGTTGTGGGCAAGTCTTGGAGCGACATCTCCTATTGCAGAAGAAAAGATTGGCGACGTTGCTCGCTGGGGGCAACTAAAACCCGGTTCACTCGTGACTAAAGGCGCCGTTCTTTTCCCACGCCTTGAAGAGAAGTCCTGATAGCCAATGGCTGATCGATTCTCTCTTGAGAAAGATCGAGAAGTTGCTCCATTGCCAGAAGCTCTCTCTTCGTTATGTATCGACAACCACGCTCATCTAGAACTTATTACTGAGTCAGAAGCAGACTCTCCACTCATCGAAAAAGTATTGGATGAAGCTAAAAGCGTTGGAATTGATCGAGTAATACAGGTTGGATATTCCGCTAATCAATCAGAGTGGGGTGTTCGGTGTGCGGATGCTTTCCCTGGGCGTGTTCTTGCCGCCGTTGCGCTCCATCCCAACGAGGCGCCAATAGTCGAAGATTTAGAGAGTGACCTTGCCACGATTGATCGCTTGGCTAGCCATCCACGAGTTCGCGCGATTGGAGAAACTGGTTTAGATTTCTTTAGAACAGAACCAGATTTACGGGAAAAGCAGATTTACTCATTTAAAAGACATATTGAAATGGCTAAGAAACATTCGAAGGCGCTCATGATTCACGATCGTGATGCACATCGAGCTGTGCTCGATACCCTTTCAGAAGTTGGCGCTCCGGAGAAGGTTGTTTTTCATTGCTACTCTGGAGATGCAGTGATGGCCCGAGAATGTATCGATAAGGGTTACTACCTTTCTTATGCAGGCACCGTGACGTTTAAGAATGCACCACATCTTCGCGAGGCCCTTGCACTCACTCCACTAGAAAACATTTTGGTAGAAACGGATGCTCCTTTTCTAACTCCCACCCCGAATCGTGGAAAATTAAATACACCTGCTCAGATTCCGAATACTTTGCGTTTGATGGCTCACGTTCGAGATATGGATTTAGATGAGCTCTGCAACGCAATCACTTCCAACACGATTCGTGTTTATGGAGAATTCAATTAAATGTCGGGGCTATTGGGCGCTTCTGAAATCCGCGAAATTGCCGCTCGAATTGGAGTTGTCCCAACTAAAAAACTCGGTCAAAATTTCGTAGTTGATGCAAATACTTGCAGGCGTATTGTCAAAGCAGCAGATGTCGTGTCAAATGACATTGCTTTAGAAATCGGACCCGGTCTCGGCTCTTTAACGCTTGCATTACTCGAGTGCGCCAAAGAGGTGATTGCACTTGAAATCGATTCACGTCTTGCAGAGGAGTTGCCTCACACAGCTTCACGTCATGGGCTTGGCGAACATCTTCGAGTCATCAATCAAGATGCAATGGAATTGGATTCTGCAATCGGCCTGCCTACAGTTTTAGTTGCCAATCTCCCTTATAACGTCTCTGTCCCTGTCTTCTTAAGAGCGCTGGAGAAATTACCGACCTTGGAACGAGCTGTGGTCATGGTTCAAAGTGAAGTAGCCGATCGATTGACTGCCGGTCCTGGGACGAAGAGTTACGGATCTCCATCCGTGAAGGCTTCATGGTGGGGGAAGCTGACGCCTGCAGGAAGTGTTGCTCGATCAATTTTTTGGCCAATTCCAAATGTGGATTCTTCTCTGGTCCGTTTCGACCGCAAGGAAGTTCCCGGTGATGAGAAATTGCGATTGAAAACGTTTGAGATTATCGATGGGGCTTTTGCTCAACGTCGCAAAATGTTGCGAAGCGCTCTTGCTGGAATCCTTGCTCATCCAACAGAAAGCATCGAAAGAGCCGGGATAGATCCCACCCTACGTGGTGAATCACTCACTTTGAAAGAGTTTATAGAGATAGCAAAAAACGCCTAAATCACTACTAGGCTAACCAATATGAATCTCCGCGGAGTTGTGGTGAGGGTGCCGGCCAAGGTAAACCTTCAACTATCTGTTGGTCCGCTTGGAAGCGATGGCTATCACGAAGTTGTCTCTGTATTTCAAGCAATTTCAATATTTGATGATGTTACTGTGAAATATGGTGAAGAGGGGAAAGGTATTACCCTCTCAATCGGTGGATCAATCACTAATGGCGTGCCGATTGATTCAACGAATCTCGCATATCGTGCAGCGCAGATCATGATTGATCGCTACCACCTCTCACCAGATATCGATATTCACATTAAGAAAGAAATTCCAGTTGCGGGAGGAATGGCAGGTGGCAGTGCGGATGCTGCCGGTGTCATTGTTGCTCTTGATGCGCTTTGCGAACTCTCTCTATCTCGTGATGAGATGGAACATATCGGATCAACTCTTGGAGCTGATGTTCCATTCTCTATTGCAGGTGGAATTGCAGTAGGTCGTGGGCGTGGAGATGAATTAACACCTGCGCTAGCTCGAGGAAATTATCACTGGGTGGTGGCTCTTGCAGGCAGTGGGCTTTCTACACCCGCGGTTTACGGTGAATGTGATCGCCTTCGCGAAGGATTGGATATCGCACGTCCGCAAGTGAGTGAACTATTAATGCAAGCTTTACGAGCAGGAGATGCAAAAGCAGTAGGCGCCGCTATGGTTAATGATCTACAAGCCGCTTCGTGCTCTCTCCGACCCGCACTTCGATTAGTTTTAGATGTTGGTCAAGAGTATGGAGCATATGGCGGAATTGTTTCTGGTTCAGGTCCAACAGTTGTATTTCTTGTCGAAGATGAAGAACGTGCACTTGATTTAACTGTCGCATTAAGTGCGAGTGGAGTTGTTGCTGGTGTCATGCGCGCGAGTGGCCCAGTTCATGGAGCCAGGGTCGTCGAAACTCTCTAATTTTTGCGAATTGACCCTTCATAAGGGAGAATTCAGGTTCCGCCATTGT
>CAYRJB010000031.1:0-11872 GCA_964424485.1 uncultured Actinomycetes bacterium | reverse complement strand
GAAATAAACATCTATTCCACCTCGACTAAGAAACCAAAACATTGCGACAAATTGGATAACGATAAACACAACCGCAAATGCAAGTTGAGCAAGCATGGGCATTGCGCTCCACAGCGCCTGAGGCGCCATAAAGAGTGCAGTCACTGGAGACTGGTTATAAACAGCTCCAAGTACGATGGCGAGTAGCGCGACCCACAATATTCCTTTTATTGCACGTGAGAGGCGGTATCTGGTCCAATCACCAAACCGGTAGACAATTGAATTAACGAAGGAAAAGTACTTCGACCAAGCGCCGTGATAGTGCTCAAGATGTTCGGATGCAAAAAAGTGCAATTGCCTGAGCACTTCAATAAAACTTAGTATTAGGAGCCACCATCGCGAATTAAGGTTTTCTATTACGGCATCATTGAAACTAAGAATCGGATTATTCGCTAAGTCTGACCATACCAAAATGAGAAAAACACCTATGAACAAGGTGATGAATTTAAGACGATCGAATGGGGAAAGTTTTACCCGAGTCTTTCGATCTGTATCCCGAAGTCGACTTGTCTGGCTCAACGTGCACCTCTCACAGTAAATGAATCTGAAATCTTCGTTAAAATTTTTCTATTTTTCTCAAAACATTGATTGGAGCAACGGATAATGAGTATATAAATTTTGGTGTGGTCCGTCGACAACAAGGTCGTCTGATTAACAGTCTGTTTTTCACCATCGCTTGATGTAAACCAATATTCGCTTCGGACTCCCCGAGCGCCTTTCTCAACTCTCTCTTCGTCGAGCGTGATATCAAATTCTGGAGCCGTTTTACTCCCATTTACCCATGAAGTAAGAGGAACAATGACATCACGCATTGAATTGTATGAAATTGAATTGATTTCTTCGCCCATGAGATTTCTAGTTCTAATAAAGACTATTGGATCTTCAGGCGTTTTTATGTTTAAGACAGTAGATGCATTGTAATTTTTATTCGGGGTGTAGGCCTCTTGCCAAATGACGGTCGCAGCACGTTCGCTTGCTCCAACGGCGGTATTTTCACTCTCAGCTTTGGCTAACTCTTTTTGAGTAATTTTGCGATAAGAATTTGGAATCGAGAAATAAACCCCTTCTTTCTTGTCAGAGGCGTACTTTTGTGAAGGAACGCCGCAACCACTGAGCGCCAAGGCAGAAATGAGAGCTAAAACAAGACCCGCTCTCCTCATGGGTACTTACTACTTTTCTTCCGGTTTTGCGTCAACGCCCGCTTCTTTTCGTTGTGCGGGTGTAATTGGGGTCGGTGCTCCTGTTAATGGATCACCGCCACTTGCAGTCTTAGGAAAGGCAATCACTTCACGAATGGACTCTGCACCAGCAAGAAGTGCACATAGTCGATCAAGGCCAAGGGCGATACCACCGTGTGGAGGCGGTCCATACTGGAATGCCTCCAACAAGAAGCCAAATTTACTATTTGCCTCTGCATCGCTTAAGCCAATGGTTGAAAAGACTCGTTGCTGAACTGAACGTTCATGAATACGAATTGATCCACCGCCAATTTCATTTCCATTGAGAACAATGTCATAAGCATATGCAAGCGCGCTGCCAGGATCTTTATCAAAAGTATCTTTGAATTCTGGCTTTGGACCGGTAAAGGGATGGTGCACTGCGGTCCATCCAGAATTAGGGATTGCTGGATCAACTTTTTCAAACATAGGCGCATCAACAACCCACAAGAACTTCCAACCCTCTTCTATGAGACCGCAACGTTTACCGATTTCTAAACGAACAGCCCCTAGCAAGGCTTGAGAAGAGCTCTTTTCGCCAGCAGCAAAGAAGATAGCATCTCCGTGTTTTGCGCCGACAAGTCCAGCAATTCCTGAAATCTCTTTTTCTGAAAGGTTCTTTGCTACAGGCCCGCCAAGGGATCCATCCTCTTGAACCAAAATATAGGCAAGTCCTTTAGCGCCACGCGCTTTGGCCCAATCTTGCCATGCATCAAGTTCGCGACGTGGAGAGGAAGCTCCTCCCGGCATAACAACCGCACCTACATAATCGGCTTGAAAGACACGAAATGTTGTCTCTTTGAAAAAGTCAGTAGCTTCAACTAATTCATATCCAAATCGAAGATCAGGCTTATCCGACCCAAATCGATCCATCGCTTCTCGATATGTCATTCGTGGAATAGGGAGCGAAATCTCATAGTTAGCAACTTTTTTGAATACATTAGCCAGAATCTTTTCAGCGACTCCGAGTACATCTTCTTGATCTACAAATGACATCTCAATATCAAGCTGAGTGAACTCTGGTTGGCGATCGGCGCGAAAATCTTCATCTCGGAAGCATCGCGCAATTTGATAATAACGCTCCATGCCCGCAACCATTAAAAGTTGTTTAAATAGTTGTGGAGATTGGGGTAAGGCATACCAAGAACCTGGTTGCAAACGTACCGGAACAAGAAAGTCACGAGCTCCTTCTGGAGTTGAACGCGTCAAATAAGGTGTCTCGATCTCTAAAAAGTTGAGTTCATCCATAACGCTGCGAATTGAAGATGTGACTTTGGATCTAAGGCGCAAATTGCGAGAAGGTTCTTCACGACGAAGGTCGAGATATCGATACTTCAAGCGGACCTCTTCGGATACCGAATGCGACTCCGATACACCGCTATCCACCTGGAAAGGAAGAGGGGCAGCTTCGGATAGAACGGTCAGTACCTGACAATCTATTTCAATTTCACCAGTTGGGAGGTTTGCATTCTCATTTCCGACTGGCCGAGCATTAACGACTCCTTCAATCAATACGCACCATTCTGCGCGAAGAGATCCAGCAATTTCATCCTTAATCACTACCTGGACTGAACCTGTTGAATCACGGAGGTCAATAAATGCAACTCCGCCGTGATCACGACGACGAGCCACCCATCCAGCAAGCTTTACGGTAGTTCCAGCATCCGACTTTCGCAGAGTTCCAGCATCGTGCGTACGGAGCATTTATCAACCAACCTTTTTTAAGAAATTTGTCGAGCGAATAAACTACAGAGAAAGAGCCTTTCGCAGCTCATCCCCTAGGCTGGCAATCTTAACCGAGATAGAGCTACCGTCGCTCATCCTCTTGAGTTGGATCTCTCCAGTCGATATCTCCGCCTCACCCATCACGGCTGAAAAGAGAGCTCCAGATTTATCTGCGGCTTTCATCCCACCTTTAAGTGCGCGGTCTCCATAAGCAATATCTACAGAATACCCATCCGAGCGGAGAGAGTGAGCAAGCTCCATCGCTGCATCTTTGGCCTTACTGTCAATGGGAACCAAAAAGAGTTGCAAAGCGGAATAGCTCTCCAACGCAATTCCTTCTGCTTCACATGCGAGAAGAATGCGGTCCACTCCAAGACCAAAACCAATTCCTGATAGATCTTGCCCACCCAGTTGTGACATAAGGCCGTCATATCGACCTCCACCGCCGATGCCGGATTGAGCACCTAGTAAGTCGTGAACAAATTCGAAA
Organism: uncultured Actinomycetes bacterium; assembly: GCA_964424485.1. GTDB lineage: Bacteria > Actinomycetota > Actinomycetes > Nanopelagicales > Nanopelagicaceae > PALSA-747. Next base: position 8,401 of record CAYRJB010000031.1, on the reverse strand, counting down.
GCCGTACCCGTGTAGTAATCCAAGCCGCGAACCATTCTTTTATTGATGCTGAAAGGTATTTTCAGCGCCGATAGACGCTCTTGTACCTTCGCAAAATGTGCGGTGCTTTCTTGCGTTAAATAATCCATGAGGACTGGTGCTGCAGTCATCGCAGTCTTGATTTCATCACGCTTGTCATCAAAAAGTCTGAGAGGATTTAGTTCGGCGCGCGCTCGCGTCGCCTCATCTAAATCGAGCGTTGCAATGAACTTCTTCAGGTCCTTTGTATATGCCGCCCGTGTTACGGCATCACCGAGAGATGTAATTTCTAAGCGATATCGTTTCAAACCAAGGCTTTGAAATGCGCTATGGGCTACTGCGATAACTTCTACATCAATTTCGGGATCATTAAGACCTATCGCCTCTATGCCAACTTGATAAAACTGTCTGTATCGACCTGCTTGTGGTCGTTCGGCTCTGAAAAAAGCTCCTGAATACCAAACCTTGACTGGAAGCTGTCCACGATCAAGGTTGTGTTCAATGACCGAACGCATAACACCGGCTGTTCCTTCCGGCCTCAAAGTAATGGAACGCCCGCCTCGATCTTCAAAGGTGTACATCTCCTTGGAGACAACGTCTGTCGATTCACCAACACCACGTGCGAATAATTCGGTATCTTCAAAGACTGGCAATTCCATTAGTTGATAACCACTACGTTTTGCCGAGTCGATGATGCAATTGCGTACATACTCGAACGCGAGAGAGCGTCCGGGGAAATATTCACTAACACCTTTCGGGGCCTGGTATTTAGATGCCATTAAGACCTAGAACCCCTCATCTTCTCGCTCAAGAAAATCGTCTTGCAAATACGGATTTCTCTTCACTTCTCTTCCAATTGTAGTTTGTGGACCATGTCCAGGGAGAACAATTAACTCTTCAGGGAGTGTCACAATCTTCTCGGCAAGGGTTCGCTTCATATCCTTTGCGCTGCCAGTGGGTAAGTCTGTCCGTCCTATTGACCCAGCAAAGAGAACATCCCCAGAAATAAGATATGCGTTATCAACTGTAAAAATTGCTGAACCTTTTGTATGCCCTGGAGCTACCTGAATCTGAAAGCTCATTCCAGCAAACTCGAGATTTTCGACATCATCTAGCTCGCGCACTTCTGCCGCTCGAACAATGGTCGGGTTTCCAAATTGCGAAAGCATTGTCTCCATCGGTCCGCCCTTTTGCATCAAGTGCCAGATATTGCCCAATGCCGGTGCATCATTTTTGTGGATCAACGCCGGAATTTGATAGCCGTCGGCAACCGGAGTGACAGAAAACGAATGATCAAGATGCCCATGAGTTACAAAAACGGCAACAGGCTTCAAGTTATTTTTCCTAATGTATTCATCGATGCGGCTACGCATCGAAGGCAAGACGATTCCAGGATCGACTATCACACACTCGGAATTGGGGTTTGGGGCAAGGATCCAGCAGTTGGTCCCGAAGAAATCTGCTTCAATCTGTTCAATGAGCACTAGACCATCATGCCATTAGGGTGAAACAAGGGTTTCATTGCCCTGACTTTTGCGCTTAGCCAATCGCGAGGTAGCGTATCCCCTGCAATTCATAACGAGCCAGGCTCATCCCGAACGCCTGGTGCCGCGCAACGAAAAGGAGATAGGCCATGAGCACTTCATCAGATAATTTCACAACAGCTTCTGCACTCATCGGAGACCCATCACAGTTTGGTCGAGTTGCAGACGATGGCACGGTGTATGTACGAACTTCTGAAGGCGAACGTCCAGTCGGTTCCTATCCTGGAAAAACACATGAAGAGGCGCTCGCTTACTTCGTCCGCAAGTTTGAAGCACTCGCTTCTGAAATCGCTCTTCTCGCTGCGCGAATTAAAAGCGGAGCACTCGTTCCTGAAGATGCTCTTGAAGCCGTCATCAAATTAAAGGCACAGGTTCAATCTGTAAATGCTGTCGGAGACCTGGCTGCCCTAGCCGGAGCTGTTGAACAACTCCCAAATCTCATAGAAGGCCATCGCGAAGCATATGAATTGAAGAAGGCCGCTGAGAAGGCTGCCAAGGAAGCTAAACGCGCTGAAGCGCTCATCATTAAAGAAAAATTAGTAACAGAAGCCGAATCCCTTGCACTTTCCGAGCAATGGAAGGCAACTGGCGAGAGACTCAAGTCGCTTCTAGAAGAATGGAAGGCTGCTCCACGTTTGGATAAGAGCACCGATACAGCTCTCTGGAAGCGATTCTCCGCATCACGAAATAAGTTTGATAAACGACGTCGCACGCATTTCGCTCAACTAGAAGCCTCATCTGCCATTGTGGCAAATAAAAAAGAGGAGATTGTTGCCGAAGCGAAGAAACTTGCAACCTCAAAGGATTGGGTAGCAACAGCGCGCAGATTCAAAGAATTGATGGATGGCTGGAAATCTGCAGGACGTGGGAAGCACTCTGTTGATGCAAAACTCTGGGAGCAATTCAAGGCTGCTCAGGATCAATTTTTTGCTGCAAAAAATGCCGATCTTGAAAAGCGACAAGGCACGATGAGCGAGAATTTGAAGAAACGTGAAGAGCTCATCACTTCAATCGAAGCGCTTCTACCTATTACTGATCTTGATTCAACTCGTAAGCAATTCCGCGAACTCGCAGATAAGTGGTTCAAGATTGGTATGACAGATCGCAAAGCTCGGGCTGCTCTCGATAAGAGATTTAATGCCGTTGAAAATGAGATCAATGCTCGAGTCTCTGAACAGGCTCGCCGAAGCGATCCAACGGCGATTCGCCATGCAAATACAGTAGTTCAGGGATTGATTGATGCGATTGAAGAATATGAAGATCAAGCAAAACGTGCTGAAGCTTCCGGAAATGTAGCTAAAGCGATGGTCGCTCGCGAAGCGGCTGCTGCTCGTCGTGCATGGCTAACTGAAGCGCAAAAGGGACTCGAAGACTTCGGCAAGTGATGGATGACAAGCTGGACAGTCCACTAATTAGCTTGATTAATTACGCGGTAGACGTCATAAACGCCTGCCACTGAGCGCACTGCTGCAATAACTGCATCTAAATGCGAAGCATCTGCCATTTCAAATGTGAATCGGCTTATTGCTACTCGATCTTTTGAAGTGCTTACAGCAGCATTCAAAATGTTAACGTGTTGATCAGAAAGTGCTTGAGTCACATCTGATAACAACCTGGCCCTATCAAGTGCTTCAACTTGGATATTTACCAGGAATAGTGATTTAACTCCAGCTTGCCATTTGACTGCCACAATTCGATCTTCTTGATGGGATTTAAGTTCTGCAATATTGATGCAATCAGATCTATGAACAGAGATTCCACTCCCCTTGGTAACAAAACCGGTGATCAGATCACCGGGTACTGGTGTGCAACAGCGGGCCAGTTTCACTAGCACATCGTCAACACCTTCAACCTCTACACCGGATGAAGTTTTGCGTTGAGGCGCAGAACTGCGCGATGTCAGCAAATGATCAATATCAGTCTCAGCATGCAGGTGCTCATCCACAGAAACATTGGCTGCCAATTTTTCAGTGACCGATGCGGCAGAGATATAACCATTTCCGATGGCAGCGTAGAGAGAATCAATATCTGCATAGTGCAAATCATGGGACAACTCCAGGATGGCTTGACCAGCAAGAATCTTTTGCAATGGCAAGCCCGCCTTTCGCATCTGGCGCGCAAGAGACTCACGACCAGCATCAATCGCTTCTTCACGTCGTTCTTTGGAAAAGTAAGCTTTAATCTTCGATCTTGCTCGTGGAGACTTAACAAAATTGAGCCAGTCTCTACTAGGTGCAGCGCTTGGGTTCTTATTTGTCACAATATCAATCACATCGCCGTTGGCTAGTTGACTCTCAAGCGGAACCAATTTGCCATTAACTTTGGCACCGACACATTTCATACCAACTTCAGTGTGAACGGCAAAGGCAAAATCAACCGGTGTAGACCCAGAAGGAAGTGCAATTACGCTGCCTTTAGGCGTAAAAACATAAACTTCGGGAGTACGTACTTCGAATCGAAGCGCGTCGAGGAAATCGTTTGCATCCTCGCTCTCCTGTTGCCATTCATGGAGCTGTTTAAGCCAAAGAACATTTGGATCAGTTTGCTCTTCGCCACGCTTCTGCTTGTATTTCCAGTGGGCAGCAATACCGAATTCCGCACGCGAGTGCATATCAAATGTTCTAATCTGAATTTCGACGGCCTTGCCGTTGGGTCCGATAACTGTGGTGTGAAGAGATTGATACAAATTGAATTTAGGCATTGCTATGTAATCCTTGAACCGGCCAGGTATAGGACTCCAACGAGCATGAATTGCACCAAGAGCGGCGTAACAATCTCGCACATTTTCTACGAGTACACGTACACCGACCAAATCATAAATCTCATTAAATTCACGACCTCGGACTACCATCTTCTGATAAACGGAATAAAGGTGCTTTTGCCTACCGGATACCTTGGCGACAATATTTTCAGCAGCCAGATCTGATTCGAGAGCTCCAATAACTTCTGCCGTCACTTTATCTCGGGATGGAGAACGTTCAGTGACCAACCGTTCAATCTCTTCATATTTCTTTGGTTCTAAAGCTCTGAAAGATCTATCTTCAAGCTCCCACTTAATGGCATTCATACCCAACCTATGAGCGAGTGGTGCATAAATATCCAGCGTCTCGCGAGCTTTACGTTGGGCAGACTCGACAGGAACATATTCCCAAGTCCTAGCATTATGCAGGCGGTCAGCTAACTTAATAATAAGAACGCGGATGTCTTTAGACATCGCAACAACCATTTTGCGAAGAGTCTCTGCTTCAGCCGTTGGACCGTATGTCAATCGATCTAACTTGGTGACACCTTCAACAAGGTTTGCAACAGAGTCACCGAAATCGGCTCGGAGTTGTTCAGATGAATATGGCGTATCTTCAACGGTGTCATGTAGCAGCGCCGCTTTTATTGTGTCTTGATCGAGTCCAAACTCGGCCAGTATCTCAGCAACAGCCAAGGGATGGGTTATATAAGGTTCACCAGACTTTCGATGTTGTCCCTCGTGAGCTTTAAATGCTGCGGCATAGGCTGCTTCGACCTCTGAACGATTGAAATCAGGATGACTTTTTGAAAGCAGAGCGGCGAGCGAATCTATATCTTTCATCGCTCGCAACTCAATCTCTTTGAGAACTTAACCGCTTAATTAACGATGGCGTTTGCGCTTAGGTTGATTTCGCGGACCGCGCTCACGGGTTTCTTTGGAATGGGTTGAAGTTACAACGCCAGAGACATTCTCAGTTGCAGTTTTCTCTGTCCCTCCACCAGCTCGAACAGCAACGCGCTTTGCCAAAGCTTGCATAGCGGGTTCTTTTTCGCGAAGTTGAGCAAGCAGCGGCGAAGCAATGAAGATTGATGAGTATGTTCCGGTTGCAAGTCCAATAAAGAGCGCCAAGGAGAGATCCTTCAATGTACCGGCTCCGAGAAGGCCAGCACCAACAAAGAGGATAGAGCCGACAGGCAGTAATGCGATCAGCGAGGTATTGAATGATCGAATCAACGTTTGATTAACTGCCAAATTGGTAGCTTGAGAATAAGTGTATTTACCTGTGCTTGTAATTGTGCGCGTGTTCTCACGAACCTTATCGAAGACAACTACTGTGTCATAAAGTGAATAACCAAGAATTGTAAGGAATCCGATAATAGTTGCTGGTGTAACATCAAATCCGACAAGTGCATAAATACCAACCGTAATGAACACATCGTGAATCACGGCAACAATTGCAGAGATAGCCATTTTTGGTTCAAATGCCATTGCTAGATAGAGCATCACTACAAGAATGAATCCAACAAGACCATAGAGAGCTTTTTTCGTAACTTCCTTGCCCCATGATGGTCCAACATTGAGGGTGTCGATATCTGAAGATTGCACGTTATAACCTGATGCGAGAGAGGCCTTGAGTACTTCTGCTTCTGTTGTTGTGAGTGCTCCGGTTTGAACGCGTACTTTATTGTCGCCAACTTTTTGAACGATTGCTTCAGAGGTAATGCCAGCCTTCGAAAGCGCATCATTTGCTGGAGAAACGCTGGCGTTTGGTGAGGTGACAGTGAATGCAGCACCACCTTTGAATTCAATTCCCAACTTCAGGCCTTGAATCCCAATAGATGCTGCGGAGATGACAATAAGAATCGCAGATATTGCATACCAACGACGGCGATTACCAATAAAGTTAAATGATTTTTCGCCGCTATAGAGACGACCGCCAAGACCTGTGAATGCCATTTTATGCATTCTCCTTTCCTGCTGTTACACCCAAGCTCTTAGGAGAAAACCCAGAGAGCGGATGGCCATGTGCGTAGAACTTGACTTTCGAAAGCAAAGTTACGAGCGGCTTGGTGAAATAGAAAACTACGAAGAGATCTACAAAGGTCGTAAGACCTAGAGTGAAAGCAAATCCACGAACTCCTCCTACTGCAAAGAAATAGAGAAGTACGGCGGCGATAAGTGAGACAAAATCGGCAACAAGAACGGTACGGCGAGCTCGTTGCCAGCCTGTTTCGACGGCGGTGCGCAACGAGCGTCCTTCGCGAACCTCGTCACGCAAACGCTCGAAATAAACAATAAATGAGTCGGCGGTGATGCCGATTGAAACAATTGCACCTGCGATACCGGCAAGGGTCAAAGTAAATCCAATGTATTTGCCGAGCAAGAGGAAGGAAAGGTAAGAGATTCCACCCGCAACAATCAAAGAACCAACCGATACCAAACCAAGTCCACGGTAATAAAGAATTGAATAAAGAATGACAAGGCCTAAACCAATCACGCCTGCGAGTAATCCTGCGCGAAGTTGATCAGAACCAAGCGTTGGTGACACTTGTTGGACTTCACCACGGTCAAAAGCAAGCGGCAATGCGCCATATTTGAGAACGTTGGCAAGATCGGTGGCATCAGCTTGTGTGAAATTACCAGTGATCTGAGCATTACCGGAATTAATAGCTTCAATAATGCGAGGCGAAGAAACAACGAGACCGTCAAGAACAATAGCTGCTTGATTTTGAGGTTCAGCAAAACCAGTAATTCGACTTGTCAGAGCGCCGAATTTTTTGGTTCCATCACCATTGAATGAGAGTGAAACCATCCAACCTGCTCCACCTTGTTGGTCCAGAACGGCGGAAGCTTTAGATACATCTTTCCCGAGAACTTCAGCTGGACCGAGAATGTATTTAGTAAGCGAATTTTGTCCACAAGTAACAATCGGTGAATTTGGATCATCAGCGTTGCCACCCTGATGTGCTGCCGCTTTCGAACAATCTAGCGCGGCAAATTGCGCTTGAAGTGCTGGAGTAATTCCATTGCCAGTTGCAGTCTTGGCAACACCTGTCGTGTCCGATGCAAGAGTTTGACGGAATCGCAATTCAGCAGTTTGGCCAACGAGTTTCACAATGCGATCACCGCTATCACCGGGAACGGAGATAACGATTTGCCGATTCGTTCCAGAGCCTTGGGCTGAGACTTCAGATTCAGCAACACCTAGTGAGTTAACGCGTTGACGAATAATCGAGACAGCCTGATCGATTGCCGCTGAGGTAACTTTGCCACCATTCGAACCGCGAGGAGTTAAAGTTACTGAGGTGCCTCCACGTAAATCCAGGCCTAGGCGAACTTTGGTTGCGCCAACAAAGCCAGCAAGTGCGGAGAAGGCAATGATCACAAGAGCCAGGATCGCAAGTGTGCGTACTGGTCTGGATTGCTTCTGGGTTGCTTTAGAAATATTCGCAGACATAAAGACAGAGTTTAGGCGTCTGCAGGCGGCATGTCGAAAAGAGCCTCGCCAGAATCGCCTAGTGATGCTGGTCTATTGCTCGGCACAGGCAATCCGAGTTGTTTCCAGGCCAAATCCGTCGCTATTCGCCCCCTAGGGGTCCGCGCGATAAAGCCCATCCGGACTAAATAAGGCTCAGCTACGCTTTCGATTGTTTCAGCCTCTTCTCCAATCGACATTGAGAGAGTGGTGAGTCCAACCGGACCACCATTGAATCGTTCAATCAGAGTTCGCAGGATTGCACGATCCATGCGATCCAGTCCGACCATATCTACTTCATACATCTCTAATGCGGCACTAACTTCCTTCATTGAAATGTGCCCATTGCCGTGCACCTGCGCGAAATCTCGAACCCGTCGAAGAAGTCGATTTGCAACACGAGGAGTTCCCCTAGACCTGCGCCCGATTTCATTAACCGAATTTTCATCGATTTCAACACCTAACAGCAAAGAACTTCTCTTCACAATTCTTGCCAGGGATTCATCGTCATAAAAATCCAATTGGGCAGTGAAACCAAAACGATCACGCAACGGACTCGGCAATAGTCCAGCACGTGTAGTTGCGCCGACTAATGTGAACTTTGGCAACTCTAACGGGATT
>CAYRJB010000030.1:0-11908 GCA_964424485.1 uncultured Actinomycetes bacterium | reverse complement strand
AAGAAATAGTTCGGGGATCCAATCCAAACCTCTGTGCCGTGATATCACCAGCATGGGGACCGCTGCCTGTCACAAAAATTCCCAAGGTAATGACTACGAGTGAAAGGGCCAGAATTAATCTACTTAATTGCAATGCAATGGGTGCGATTGATTCCTGTTCCTTAACTAACATTCGATTTCTAAGCGATACAGTGGCAGCGATGATGAAAATAGAGATGAGAAAGTGGGCTCCTACTGCGAATGGATTGAGATGGGTGAGAACTGATATTCCACCGACAACAATCTGGGCGATAATTCCCAAGAATTGCCCAATGATTAACCAAAGCAAAATCTTCTTATCTGCGCGCGAGCGGCCCCACTTGATATATCCAATAGCTGCGCCAAGTATTGCGATGATAATCAGAGCTGTTAAGAGTCGATTACCGAACTCAATCCATGAGTGGAGAACTCCCTGTGCTTGATGCGGGACCGGCTTATAGGAATCTCCCGTGCATTGGGGCCAGGTCGGACAGCCAAGGCCCGAACCTGTGAGTCTGACTGCGCCACCTGTCACCACAATTCCGGTCTGCACAATAAGAAGGAAGGTGTAGATGAATCGGCGCACACCTCATCCTATTCCCAGCGGTGTAAGACCCGGCAGTAGACGAGCGGGGGAGTGAGCGTGAGGCACCTAACGCTTGACGGGGCCTGGCCCAGTTGGCACTTCTCTCTGATTTACGCAACACTTATGTTGTGAAAAAGGAAGCTGATAAGACACGTGACTTAGTGGTCCGGGCGATCCTTGAGCGCGGTCCTGCCACAGCTGTTGAGCTGGCAGATCGTCTTGAAATCACTCCAGCAGGTATTAGGCGCCATCTAGATGCTCTCATCGCTGACGGAACACTTCAGGCGCGTGAGGCACATAGCTCTAGTTCTCACTCACGGGGTCGTGGCAGACCATCGAAGGTGTTTGTGATGACAGATGGCGGACGAGAGAAATTCGAGAATTCTTACGATGACCTTGCGGCCTCTGCACTTCGATTCATTTCGAAAAATGGAAATCGCTCCGAGATTAAAAAATTTGCACGTGAGCGAGCAGAAGAATTTGAAAAGCGCGCATTAAACAAATTAAAACAACCATCCAAATCAACTAAAAACAATGTCAAAGCCAAAGCTGAGTCTTTAGCAAAACTTCTTACCGAAGATGGATATCTCTCAACAGTTAATCACAATGCGATAGGCATCGAGGTATGCCAACATCATTGTCCTGTTGCCCACGTGGCTTCGGAATTTCCTGAGTTATGCGAAGCTGAGCTCGAAGTGATGTCTCGCATGCTTGGAACGCATGTCCAACGTTTGGCAACGATTGCGAATGGCGACGGAGTCTGTACAACTTTTGTTCCAACAATCTCACCTGAAGCTGCACGTAAACCACTCGCAGCAAGTAAAGGAGCACGTCAATGAGCGACACCACCCTTCATCCCGAACTCGAGGGAATCGGTACCTATGAATATGGTTGGTCCGATGCGAATGACGCAGGAAAAAATGTTCAACGCGGATTAAATGAAGCCGTTGTTCGCGATATCTCCGCAAAGAAGAATGAACCACAATGGATGTTGGATCTACGCCTCAAAGGCCTCGGGCTTTTTGAAAAGAAACCGATGCCTCATTGGGGATCAGATCTTTCCGGCATTGATTTTGACAATATTAAGTACTTCGTTCGATCTACCGAAAAGCAGGCACAATCCTGGGAAGATCTTCCAGAAGATATTAAGAATACTTATGACCGTCTGGGAATCCCGGAGGCAGAGAAAAAGAGATTGGTTGCAGGCGTTGCAGCTCAGTACGAATCCGAGGTTGTCTATCATTCGATTCGCGAAGATCTTGAAGCTCAAGGTGTTATTTTCCTCGACACTGATACTGGCCTCAAAGAACATGAAGATATTTTCAAAGAATATTTTGGATCAGTTATACCTGTTGGTGACAATAAGTTTGCTGCCCTCAACACTTCGGTTTGGTCCGGTGGCTCTTTTGTATACGTACCTAAAGGCGTGCATGTTGAGATTCCTCTTCAAGCCTATTTCCGTATTAACACTGAGAATATGGGGCAATTCGAACGTACGCTCATCATTGCTGACGAAGGTTCGTATGTGCATTATGTTGAAGGTTGCACTGCACCAATTTATTCATCTGACTCCTTGCACTCAGCAGTCGTTGAAATTATTGTCAAGAAGAATGCGCGAGTCCGATACACAACAATTCAAAACTGGTCCAACAATGTTTATAACCTGGTGACAAAACGTGCCGTTTGTCATGAAGGCGCAACTATGGAATGGGTTGATGGAAATATCGGATCTAAGGTAACGATGAAATATCCAGCTGTCTTTCTCATGGGCGAACATGCGAAGGGCGAAACTCTCTCTATTGCTTTTGCCGGAGCCGGGCAACATCAAGATGCCGGTGCAAAAATGGTTCACGCCGCTCCGCACACATCTTCAACCATCATCTCTAAGTCAGTAGCACGTGGTGGCGGTCGAACTTCTTATCGCGGGCTCATTCAAGTTCAAGATGGAGCTCATCATTCCAAGTCGACAGTTAAGTGCGACGCACTTCTGGTAGACACAATCTCGCGTTCTGACACATATCCGTATGTAGATATTCGTGAAGACGATGTCACGATGGGCCATGAAGCAACTGTCTCCAAAGTGAGTGACGATCAGCTTTTCTACTTGATGTCACGAGGACTTTCTGAAGATGAAGCAATGGCAATGATTGTTCGTGGCTTTGTCGAACCAATTGCAAAAGAACTTCCGATGGAATATGCACTTGAACTCAATCGTCTCATCGAGCTTCAGATGGAAGGAGCGGTTGGCTAATGACACTCGGATCCAACCTGTTAACGCATTCGACGCCGACAGGGCGAGAAGAAGCCTGGCGCTTCACCCCGCTTGCCAAGGTACGCGGATTGCATGATTTCAACGTTGATTTGAAATCACGTATATCACTAACTCCAAAGACGTCGCATGGCGCTATTTCAGTCTCTCTTCTTGATTCAGAAGCACCCGAGACAAGCGATGATCTCGTTGTGACTCGCGTTCGCGAAAGCGCCAAAAAGGTTCTTACTATAAATGTGGCGCCCAATGTCGAAATTTCCGAACCTTTCTACCTGAGCCGCACCGTTGAATCGCTAGACCCCGAGGCAACTCGAACGATCATTAACGTTGGCAACCATTCAAAGTTAACAATTGTCGTTGAAAATCAGGGTTCGATAACGCTCGCCGAAGAGATTGATATCAACCTTGAGCCAGGCTCATCTTTGCACTTTGTTTCCCTTCAAGAATGGGCAGATGATGCCGTTCACCTTGGGCGCCACCATGCTGTGATTGGAAAAGATGCAACTTTCACGTCTACCGTTATAACACTTGGGGGAAATTTAGTAAGACTACTTCCCACCGTCGAATATGCCGGAACTGGCGCTTCTGCAGAGCTCTCGGGTCTTTACTTTGCAACTAACGGGCAACACTTCGAACATCGAGTAAAGGTCGATCATAATGTCGCCCACGCCAAATCTCGCGTGAATTACAAAGGTGCACTTCATGGTGACCATGCGCGAACTGTTTGGTTTGGTGATGTGCTTATTCGAGCAAACGCTGAGGGTACAGATACCTACGAACTTAATCGCAATCTTCTGCTCTCCGATGGTGCTCGCGCGGATTCCGTTCCTAACCTCGAGATTGAAACAGGGGAGATTGTAGGAGCAGGCCATGCATCTACGACTGGAAGATTTGATGATGAACAGCTCTTCTATTTACAGTCACGAGGCATTCCTGCAGCAGTTGCCCGTCAACTCGTTATACGTGGCTTTTTCTTAGAGATTATTTCTCAGATTCGAATTCCTGAAATTGAGGAACGAGTCATGGAACATATTGATCGTGAACTTTCAAAGAGCGGATCACTTGTATGACATCACTTGAAATAACTAAGTCGGATCTCGTCGAGGGAAAGCCTTCTAAAGTGTTCGTTGGTGAGACCGCTGTGTGCGTGGCAAAAGTACAGGGAGAGATTTTTGCTATAGCCGACACTTGCTCTCATTCAGATGCATCTCTTTCCGAAGGTGAACTCTCGAACCACCAGATTGAATGTTGGATGCATGGCGCAGCATTCGATTTGCGCACAGGCGAAGCTCTCACTCCTCCTGCAATAGACCCAGTTGAAACTTTCAAAGTTACAGACAATGGCACGACAGTCACAATCAGCAAGAAGGGCAATTGAAAATGAGCACACTAGAGATCAAAAATCTACAAGTAGCTGTAGAGACAGAAGAAGGGCTCAAGCCTATTTTGCGAGGTGTAGATCTGACCATCAAGAGCGGTGAAACACATGCAATCATGGGACCGAACGGTTCAGGCAAGTCCACACTTGCTTACTCCATCGCAGGGCATCCTAAGTACACAATCACCGGCGGATCTGTACTTCTCGATGGATTAGATGTGCTTGAAATGTCTGTAGATGAGCGAGCAAAAGCTGGGCTCTTCCTAGCTATGCAATATCCGGTTGAGGTGCCAGGAGTCTCTGTTGCAAATTTCCTCCGCACAGCAGCAACTGCAATCCGCGGTGAGGCACCTAAAGTGAGAACATGGGTTGGCGAAGTGAAAGAAGCAATGCAATCTTTATCTATGGATCCTGCATTCGCCGAGCGTTCAGTGAATGAAGGTTTTTCTGGAGGCGAGAAAAAGCGTCATGAAATTCTTCAGATGGAGCTGCTGAAACCAAAAATTGCTATTCTCGATGAGACAGATTCCGGATTAGATGTTGATGCGCTTCGAATCGTTTCTGAAGGAGTAAATCGCGTCAAAGCAGAGCAAAATCTTGGAGTCATGCTCATTACCCACTACACGCGTATCCTTCGTTATATCAAGCCAGATTACGTCCATGTTTTTGCTGGAGGGCGCATCGTCGAAGAAGGCGGACCTGAGCTTGCAGAGAAACTAGAAGAGAAGGGTTATGCAGAGTACGTCTCTGCATAATATTTATTGATACGCGGACCAATTATGTCGAAAACATTGACGGCAAATGAGATTGAATTATTGAAGAAGGATTTTCCAATATTCAATCGCACAATGCGCAATGGTTCGCGATTGGTATACCTGGATAGTGGTGCGACCACGCAAAAACCACAGAGCGTCATAGATGCAGAGGTCGATTTCTACTCCAACCATAATGCGGCAGTACATCGAGGTTCTCATTTACTTGCCGAAGAAGCAGATGCCATTTATGAAGGCGCACGTGATGCTGTGGCTAGCTTCATTGGTGCTGGCTCAAATGAAGTAATTTTTACAAAGTCTGCAACCGAATCTCTCAATATTGCAGCAGCGTCTCTCGGCAAGAATCTTGCGTCATCGGACTCAATTGTTGTCACGGGCATGGAACACCACGCCAATCTCATACCTTGGCAACAAGTCTCGCATCGCACAGGTGCTCAACTCAGGTGGATTCCAGTAGATGTTGAAGGACGTCTCGATCTAAGCAACCTTGACTCGATCATCGACAGAACGACAAAGGTTGTTGCGTTTACCCACCAATCCAATGTATTAGGCACCATAAATCCAGTGGAACTCATTGCAAGAAAAGCGCACTCGGTTGGCGCAAAAGTGGTGCTTGATGCATGTCAATCAGTTCCACATTTTGCAATTAATGTGGCTGAACTTGGAGTAGATCTTCTTGCATTCTCTGCACATAAAGCCCTAGGCCCTACTGGAATCGGAGTTCTTTGGGGAAGTGCTGAATTGCTTGACACCTTAGATCCATTCATTTTCGGTGGATCAATGATCGAATCAGTCACGATGACAGATGCCACTTGGGCGCAGGCTCCTCGCAAATTTGAAGCTGGAGTACCGAATATGGGTGGTGCCGCAGGTTTTGGAGCAGCAATAAAATATCTGAATAGTGTTGGCATGGAACGTATCGCTGCGTGGGAGCACGAATTAATCTCCTATGCACTGCAACGATTTGAAAACCATTCTGGAATGACCATCTACGGCCCGCGCACTCCAGAGATGCGTGGAGCAACTCTTTCATTTGCTCTCGATGGAATTCATCCACATGATGTTGGTCAAGTTCTAGATCAACATGGAATCGCTGTTCGTACAGGTCATCATTGTGCTTGGCCATTAATGAAGCAATATGGCATTACCGGAACCACTCGAGCTTCGTTCTATCTCTACAACTCCTTGAGTGATATCGATGCGCTTTATGAGGGTATCGTGAGCGCTCAAAAATATTTTGGGGGACGGTAATGGAACTAGATGGCCTTTATCAGGAAGTTATTTTGGACCATTACAAGCGCCCGCATCACAAAGGGTTGGTTTCACCAGCGGACGTTCAGGTGCATCACGTCAATCCGAGTTGTGGTGATGAAATTACTTTGAACTTGAGCGTCGATGGTGGAATTGTAAAATCCATCTCTTGGGACGGGGTCGGATGTTCAATATCCCAAGCTTCAGTTTCAATAATGAGCGATCTTGTAACAGGGAAGACGGTAGAAGAGGCCTATAAAATTTTAGATTCATTCTCAGAATTGATGGCTAGCAAAGGATCTCTAAAAGGCGACGAATCAATTTTGGAAGATGCAGTAGCACTTGGGGGAGTCTCCAAGTTTCCGGCGCGCATCAAGTGCGCATTATTGGGATGGATGGCATTCAAAGATGCTTCTGTTCAAGTCCTTGAAAGGGGAGCACATGGGTGACGTGGCAAAGTTAGATGATGTTACAGAGGCAATGAAGGATGTCATCGATCCAGAGTTAGGTATTAACGTTATTGATCTTGGTCTTGTTTATGACATGCGAGTCGATGAGAATAATGTTGCTATTTTGGATATGACGCTGACATCTGCTGCATGTCCACTACAGGACGTCATCGAAGATCAAACTCGTTCAGTGCTTCAAGATCTCACCAGCGATGTGAAGATTAATTGGGTTTGGATGCCACCTTGGGCTCCGAATCGGATTACTGATGATGGCCGTGAGCAATTGCGCTCAATTGGTTTTACAGTCTAACTATTCGAGCGAACGCAAATCATTATCGAGCGAAACGCTCTTTTGGTTGATCGTCTCTCGGCCAGCATTGGCTATGACAACGGCAATATAAGGAAGAAGAAGGGCGCCCACAAGCGCAATCCATCGCCATGGACTTGGGAGCACGACTGCCAATAAAAAACAGGCGGTACGAATCATCATTGAGATGAAATAACGCTTTGCTCTACCAGATTGATCACTCGATAGTGGTGCTCCAGCAGTAGTAATGCTGTGGTGCGATTCGCCCTTTCTCACAGGAGAACTCTAATCCTGATTACTTTGCTCCATTACTCTGCCGTAGCGGACTCCGTGCTGTAACTTTCTCACATGGCTCCTCGCGTGGTCTTAGTCACTGGTGGCAATCGTGGAATTGGATTGTCTATCGCGCGTGCCTTTCAAAAACTTGGAGATACAGTCGTTGTCTCACACCGTTCCGGTTCGGCTCCCGATGGTTTACACGGCGTGATTATGGATGTCACCGATTCGACGAGCGTTGACCAAGCCTTCAAAGAGATCGAATCGCAATTTGGAAGTGTTGATGTCCTTATAGCCAATGCTGGCATCACCAAGGATGGACTCGCAGTGCGAATGAGTGAAGCAGACTTTCTCGATGTTGTGAACACGAATTTGGTAGGCGCATTCAGAACCGCTCAAAGAAGTATTTCCGGGATGATGAAAAAGAAATCTGGTCGAGTCATATTTATTGGCTCGGTAGTTGGTCTTCTAGGTTCAGCTGGACAGGCAAATTACTCAGCAACGAAAAGTGGATTAGTCGGCATGGCTCGCAGTTTGGCTCGCGAATACGGAGGGCGGGGAATCACTTTCAATGTTATTGCACCGGGTTTTGTCGAAACGGATATGACGGCAGTACTAAGTGAAGATTTGCGTTCAAAATATATTGCTCAAATTCCACTCGGGCGTTTTTGTTCACCAGAAGAGATCGCGGGAGTGGCAACATTCTTGTCTGGTGCAGATGCTGGTTATATAACTGGCTCTGTGATTCCGGTTGATGGCGGATTAGGAATGGGGCATTAATGGCACTTCTCAAGGATAAGAACATTCTGGTCACCGGAGTTCTCACAGATGGATCAATTGCATTTCATATCGCCAGACTTGCTCAGGAAGAAGGCGCCAACGTTATTCTCAGTGGCTTTGGTCGAGGCCTTTCCCTCACAACTCGCATAGCATCAAGATTGCCTAAACCTGCGGAAGTTTTAGAGCTCGATGTCACCAATCAAGAACACCTTGATTCTTTTGCTGAAAAAGTTCGCGCCTATATGCCTCATCTCGATGGCGTTGTTCACTCAATTGCTTTTGCCCCCGAGACAGCTCTCGGTGGAAAATTCTTACAAACTCCATGGGAAGATGTTTCGGTTGCGGTCCATACCAGCGCTTACTCTTTGAAAGCTCTCACGATGGCTTGTCGCCCACTTTTCAGACAACCAGAAGGTGCAGCTGTCGTCGGATTAGATTTTGATGCGCAAATTGCCTATCCAGCATATGACTGGATGGGTGTTTCGAAGGCAGCCCTCGAAGCAACATCTCGCTACCTTGCCCGTGAGCTTGGCACCGAAAATATTCGTTTCAATCTAGTAGCAGCAGGACCTTTGAAGACGATCGCCGCAAAATCAATTCCAGGCTTCGAGCAATTTGAACATCTCTGGGACCAGCGCTCTCCACTCAAATGGGATGTGTCAGATCCAGTCCCTTCCGCGCGAGCTGCTTGTGCGCTTCTCTCAGATTGGTTCCCTAAGACAACTGGTGAAATCGTTCATGTCGACGGCGGATTTCACGCTGTAGCAGGGTAATTAAGGCTCAATTTCACCTTTTTGCTTTCCTGGCTTAAACTCTTCCTACCAAGTGGAGCTAGCCGCTCCCACCTTGTTTGGAATGTATAGCTAGTCTCTAGCCAGATCCAACGGGTCAAGATCTCAAGCTTCGGTTTGAGTATTGAGTTCATAAGAACTTCTGTTCTTGTGATCGTTTGCGGCGAATTCCTTCTTGTGCATGGCTCTCATGCAGTTTCACTTAATTTGTAACTCGAGAAAAGGAATAGTTATCAGCGCAGAACTTCGTATCAACGATCGAATCAGAGTTCCACAGGTTCGCTTGATTGGTTATGACGGAGCTCAAGTTGGCATTGTCGATACAGACAAAGCACTTCAGCTTGCAGATGAGGTCGGTTTGGATCTTGTCGAAATCTCTCCGGATGCCAATCCACCCGTGTGCAAAGTGATGGATTTCGGAAAATATAAGTACGAACTTGCACAAAAGGCACGCGAAGCCAGACAGAACCAAACTCAAATCGTTGTTAAAGAAATGCGTCTTGGCCTCAAGATTGAAACCCATGATTATGAAACTAAGCGTAATCATATTGAGAAGTTTCTCAAGGGTGGAGACAAAGTTAAGGTAACTGTTCAATTCCGCGGACGTGAACAAACACGTCCTGAGATGGGCTACAAGATGTTGATGAAGCTTGCGGAGGAACTTGCAGAAGTTGCCATTGTTGAATTTGCACCTAAGAAAGAAGGGCGCAGCATGACGATGGTTCTAGCACCTCTCACTAAGAAAGGCGCTAGCAAAAACAAGAAGGTTGAATCAGCACAAGCAACAGAAGTAAAGGTAGGAGAATAAAATGCCAAAGATGAAGACCCATAGTGGGGCGAAGAAGACATTCCGCCTTACTGGAACTGGCAAAGTAATGCACGAGCGCGCTGGAAAGCGCCACCTTCTTGAGCACAAGTCATCACGTGTGACTCGTCGTCTCAGTAAGGATGCGACTGCAAAAGCCCCATCAACATTTACAGCCAAGCGCATGCTGGGTTTGAAGTAGGAGGTAATCAGAAATGGCACGAGTTAAGCGTGGCGTCCACGCCGCTAAAAAGCGTCGTACAACTCTCGAGCGTGCGTCTGGTTATCGCGGACAACGTTCTCGTCTTTTCACAAAGGCAAAAGAGCAAGTTACTCACTCAATGGTTTACGCCTTTGACCACCGCAAGGATAAGAAGGGTGACTTCCGATCCCTTTGGATCCAGCGCATCAATGCGGGTGCTCGCGCAAATGGAATGACATACAACCGTTTCATACAAGGTCTCAAAGAAGCTGGCGTTGAAGTTGATCGCCGCCTACTTTCTGATCTAGCTACCAACGATCCAGCTGCATTTTCTGCACTCGTCGAAGTAGCACGTAAAAATGTAAAGGCCTAAAACTTTTACCTCATGTCTCATCAAGAGATTACGAGCCTTCACTCTCATCACGTTGAGAGAGTGAAGGCTCTTCTTGGTTCACGAGGAAAGAAAATTCGTAAAGAAGATTCATTATTCGTTGCAGATGGCATCCAATCCGTTCGAGCGGCTTTAACATCTAATCGATTTCCGCTCATTAGCCTTTATCTCACCGAAAAAGGGGAAGAAAGGTTGAAGGCAGATTCCCCAACTACTGCCTTGCCGGCAGAGACATATCGAGTAAGTGATGCAGTAATGAGCGAGATGTCCGATACTGAGACCCCTCAAGGAATTCTTGCTTTACTTCGCATCGCTCCAAGCCAGTTAGACCTAGTTAAATGCAAGAAGATTGCTTTGTTCTGGCAGATTCAAGACCCTGGTAACGCAGGAACTGTAATCCGTGCGGCAGATGCATGTGGTTTTGATGCTGTAATTTTCACGACTGATTCAGTGGATGTTTTCTCTCCTAAGGTTGTTCGCTCAACAGCCGGATCTTTGTGGAATATTCCTGTAGTTTCTGATTTCACACTTAATCAAATTTTTACTCCTGAATTCTCATCACATTCAAAACTTATTTTTGATGGCAAGGGTAAAGCTTCGCTTGTTGGTTTAGATGTGCCGGAAAAACTTATAGCTGTATTCGGAAATGAAGGCCGTGGTTTACCGGAATTTGAAGAACTTGTATCTGCAGGAGGAATTGGCGTGAATATCCCGATGCATGGGGGTGCTGAGAGTCTCAATGTTGCCTCCGCCGCCTCTATTGCAATGTTCCAGCTTGGCGCGCGTTAAGCCGTTAGAATATAGACTCTATGAGTATTGATACGTCGGCCCTCACAACTGCTCTCAATGAAGCGCTCTCTGCCATCGCCGGCGCCTCTGATTTAGATTCTTTAAAGTCGGTCAAATCTGCTCATGTCGGAGATAAATCGCCAGTTGCAAAATTCAATCAGTCTCTCGGCAAACTTGAAGCGTCAGAGCGTGCAGAATTTGGCAAAATCATTGGCGCTGCAAAAAATCGAATATCAGAGGCATTTGCAGCTAAGCAATTAGAACTTGAAAAATTGCGCGATGAAAAGGTTCTCATCGAAGAGACTGTGGATATAACCCTCCCAACGCGTTCAGGTCATATCGGCGGATTGCATCCTTTGACAGTTATTAAGAATGAAATTTCGGATTATTTTCTCAGCCTCGGTTATACCGTGGCTGAAGGACCAGAGCTTGAATCTGGTTGGTTAAATTTCGATGCATTGAATATTCCAGCAGATCACCCGGCTCGGACAATGCAAGATACGTTCTTTGTTGAACCGCTCTCTTCTGGTTTGGTTTTGCGCACACATACTTCGCCAGTCCAGATGCGAACATTGCTTACCGAAGAGCCACCCATTTACATCATCTCTCCTGGGCGAACATATCGCGCTGATGAATTAGATTTGACGCATTCACCTGTCTTCAGTCAAGTCGAAGGTCTTGTTGTTGATCAAGGAATCACGATGGCGCATCTCAAGGGAACGCTCGATGCTTTTGCAATTAAAATGTTTGGTACTGATGCAATCACGCGATTGCGTCCTTCATTTTTTCCATTCACTGAACCAAGCGCCGAGGTGGATGTCTGGTTTAACAATCGTTGGATTG
>CAYRJB010000029.1:0-12422 GCA_964424485.1 uncultured Actinomycetes bacterium | reverse complement strand
TTTCGTCGTACCGATGGATCGGGTGTTGATTCTGTTTTAGGCCCAGAGATGCGCTCGACTGGTGAGGTAATGGGAATTTCAGCAACATTTGGAGAGGCTTATGCGAAATCTCAAGCAGCTGCTTTTGGTGCGCTCCCTAAATCAGGTTCAGTTTTCCTATCGCTTTCTGAAAGGGATAAGCAAGCAGCAATAGATCCTGCGCGCACATTGCATGAACTAGGATTTACTCTCTTCACAACTCAAGGAACACATGATCGTCTGGATGCTGCCGGAATTCCAAGCAGAGTTGTACGAAAGAATTCTGAAATGGGCGAAGGTATTTCAGCGCTCGATATCATCACGCAAGGTGAAGTTGATTTAGTTATCAACACTCCTTTAGGGCGAGGCACACGCCATGATGGCTGGCTCATTCGAACCGCTTCTGTACAGCGATCCATTCCTATTATTACGACTATTGCTGGGTTTAAAGCTGCGGTCGCTGGTATTGCTGAAATCCGAAAGAATGAATTTAGTATCAAATCAATACAAGAGTGGGCTTCATGAATCCAAAGGCCTTACAACGCGATGTTGAAATTATTAGCTCTAAAAGAGTAGGCGCCTACCAACATATCGTCCTTTCTTGCCCTGAAATTGCAAGCAGTGCCAGACCTGGAAACTTCATAGCAGTTGCAGTTGGTGGGCCGACATCTTCCATGGTTTTGCGCCGCGCATTTGCGATCTACAGGACTACAAATAATCAATATCTTGAACTTGTAGTTGCGCCGCACGGCAATGGAAGTAAATGGCTCTCTTCTCTCGAAGCGCATTCAAGTATCAATATAGTCGGGCCGCTAGGAACGTCATTTGGAATTCCTACTGAACCTGTGAGAGCTGTTCTAGTAGGTGGTGGATATGGCTCTGCTCCACTTTTCGGGCTTGCTGAGATTTTAAAGAATCGTGGCTGTCGCGTAGATATGATTCTGGGAGCAAGTTCAGCGGGAAAAATCTATGCGCCACTTGAAGGCAAGCGTTCTGTCTCTTCAATGACAATCACGACTGACGATGGGTCTGCTGGTGAAATGGGTCGTGTTAGCGACGTTCTACCGAGAGTTATTGCTGAAAATGGCTCAGAGATTGTTTATTCATGTGGACCCATGGCGATGTTAGAAGCCATTCAGAAAGTTGCTTCCGCGGCCGATATACACCACCAAGCATCTGTAGAAGAGAGTATGGCGTGTGGCATTGGTGTTTGCATGACGTGTGTGGTGCCTTTACGAGGTAGTGATGGAGTCATTCGCATGTCTCGAACCTGTATTGATGGACCAGTAATGGATGGTGAATCTGTCATATGGGATAGTTTTCGAAAAATTCCTGAAGGTACGTTCGGCGCATGAGTTTCAATTTTTCAACTCAACTCGCGTCTACGGTTTTACCCAACCCTATTCTGACTGCTTCTGGATGTGCTGGTTCAGGAAAGGAATTGTCACAATTTTTCCCTCTTACTGAACTCGGTGCAATTGTTACCAAATCAATCATGCTTAAACCGCGATCTGGTCGAGCAACACCACGCATGGCAGAAACTCCTTCGGGAATGTTGAACTCAATTGGTTTGCAAGGGCCTGGGATTGATCTCTTCCTTCAGAACGATATTCCATGGTTGCAAGAGCAAAATGCCAGAATAATCGTCTCGATTGCCGGTGAAACAGTTGATGATTACGGAGTATTAGCCCGCAGGATTCGTTCTTTATCAAATGTAGTTGGAATTGAAGTGAATATTTCCTGTCCTAATGTTGAAAATCGCGGATTAGTTTTTTCATGCCATCCACAAACTGCGCGTGCAGCAATTGAAGCCGTCAGAAGAAATGTTGGGGGCGACATCCCTATCTTTGCAAAGCTCTCACCCGATGTCACAGACATTGCTTCTATAGCGACCGAAGTTGCCAATGCTGGAGCCGATGGCGTCGCTCTTATCAATACAGTTTTGGGCATGGTGATCGATATAAACACTTTGCAACCTCGACTTGCGCAAAAGACTGGTGGACTTTCGGGGCCTGCAATTCGGCCGATTGCTGTGCGAGCGATTTTTCAAGTACGTGCGGCACTTCCGAAGATACCCATTATCGGCATGGGGGGAGTTGCTTCGGGAAGAGATGCGTTTGAGCTCGCTCTAGCAGGCGCCAACGCAATATCTATTGGTACAGCAACTTTTGGAAATCCTTCTGCTGCAATTCAAATCAGGAATGAATTGGAAAGTTTGATTGTCGAGCGAGGATTCAATACGTTTGAAGAGATAATTTCTCTGGCACACCTTAATGGAGGAAATCAATAATGTCGTCACCTATCATCTTGGCGCTTGATACCTCCGATATTGATATTGCCTGTAAATGGATCGAAGCAACCAACAGTGAGATTTCGACCTATAAAGCCGGTCTTGAATTTTATCTCGCGCACGGTGAAGCAGGCATAAGAAAATTGCGATCAGCTGGAGATTTCGAACTCTTTCTTGATCTTAAACTTCACGATATACCAAATACGGTCACTCAGGCAGTTAATAGCGTTGCTCACCTAGAGCCAAAATTCCTTACCGTTCATGCTTCAGGGGGTGCGGCTATGGTAAAGGCTGCTTCTGATGTCAATCCCAATATCAAGATTACGGCGGTTACAATTTTAACTTCGCTTAGCGAATCCGATGTCACTGCTATTGGGTTCAAAGAAAATCCAATCAATTCGGCTGTGCAATTGGCTGTTCTTGCAACTTCAAACGGCGCTCGTGCAATCGTTTGCTCTCCACTTGAAACATCGGCCATTAGGGCGGAAGTTGGTAGTGATGTCATCATCATTACACCCGGAGTGAGGCCTGCCGGTTCATCGCTTGGAGATCAGAGCAGAGTAATGACCCCTGCTGATGCCATTGCCTCGGGAAGTACATTTCTAGTCATAGGCAGACCGATTACCTCTCTTATGGAGGCTGACTTGATGCTTTCAAAAGCAAAGGAAATTAACGCATCAATATTTGGGTAATCTTCACCCATGGCTCTTCCGCCGCCTCTTTCACTCGAGCAACGTCAGCTCAATCTTGAGAAAGCGCTTATTTCTCGTCGGGAACGAGCTCAAGTAAAGACTTTGATCGCTAGTGGCGAACTTTCCATTTTTGATGCAATCAACGACCCCCGAGAATCTATTCAACGGATGAAGATATCCGAGTTGCTGACTGCCATCCCAGGAATAGGAAGCTTGCGTGCTGAAATTTTGATGGAGAAACTCAGGATTTCACCATCGCGTAGAATTAGAGGCCTAGGCGAGCATCAACGGGATGCTCTGCGTCGTGAAATAGGTGTCATGAAAGTCGATCCACGTCCAGGAACATTAGTAGTTATTTCTGGTCCAGGTGGAGTTGGCAAGAGCACTATTACTCGCGAATTGAGAAATGATCCTAGATTTTGGATAAGCGTTTCGGCCACCACCAGACAACCGCGCGAAGGTGAGAAAAATGGCGTTGATTACTTCTTCCTTAATGATTCAGAGTTTGAAAAGATGATTGAGGAAAATCAATTTCTCGAGTGGGCAACGTTTGCTGGAAATCGTTACGGAACACCTCGTGAATCAGTTGAGAAACATCTACATCAAGGGCAAAACGTTATTCTAGAAATTGAGATTGATGGGGCTAGACAGGTTCGGGCTAATAATCCGCATGCGCTGCTCATATTTATTGCTCCACCTTCTTGGGAAGAGCTAGAGGCTCGTCTTTTGGGGCGAGGTACGGATACTCCCGAAAGGCGTCAGGCCCGCTTAGATTTGGCCCGAGCTGAGATGGCGGCTGCCTCTGAATTCGATTTTAAGGTGGTAAATAGGCAGGTCAGAGAGGTTATAGATGAGATGGTAGCCTTGGTCTCTGCGCATAGAGCGCAACATACATAAAATAGGAATAAAGTAAGAATAAATTAAGAATAATTGCTTTCAAGCCACAAACGGAAAGCAATACGAGATACACAGGAGCTAACGTGTCCGCACAGACAGATGGAATCACAAACCCACCTATCGATGCTTTATTGGATAAGGCTGGATCTAAGTACAGCCTAGTTCTGTATGCAGCAAAGCGCGCACGTCAAATCAATGCTTATTACTCACAGCTTGGTGAAGGTCTGTTGGAATATGTTGGGCCTCTTGTTGATACATACGTACACGAAAAGCCACTTTCAATTGCTCTTCGAGAAATTAACGAAGATCTCCTTACTATTGAAAGCCTAGAACCAAAGGCTTAACTGCTGAAATTACTCTGATGATGAACGCTAAAAAGGAGATCCTTTTAGGCGTAACCGGTGGAGTCTCGGCATACAAATCTGCTGATCTTTTGCGTCGTTTGCAAGAATCTGGATTTGCAGTCACAGTCCTTCCAACCCAGTCATCTCTAAATTTCGTAGGCGCAGCGCTCTGGGAGGCGCTCTCAGGCCGTAAGGTTTATACAGATTTATGGAGTGATACAGATAATGTTCCACATATCCATCTAGCAAAACATTCAGATCTTATTTTGATTGCTCCTGCATCTGCTGATGTGCTTGCAAGGCTCGCGCATGGGGGAGCAAATGACCTACTTTCAGCCACAGTTGTAGCATCGACTTCGCCAAAAATTCTTGTTCCAGCCATGCATCCGGAAATGTGGTTAGCAGCAAGCACTCAAGAGAATGTGCGGATTCTTCAAGATCGTGGATTCCTTGTTGTTGAACCTGAACATGGTCGAATGACTGGTGACGATGTGGGAGTCGGGCGCTATCCTCAGACTCAAACGATTGTCGAAAGCGTGCAGCAGGTTTTTAAAAGCGAAAATGATTTGGCGAGACTCCATGTAGTAGTTACTGCTGGTGGCACTCGAGAAATGATTGACCCCGTGCGATATATCGGAAATCTTTCTTCTGGTCTTCAAGGTATTGCGCTCGCAGAAGAGGCTAATCGGCGTGGCGCCAAGGTCACATTAATCCTCGCAAATGCTCCGCATTATTCACATGAACAGATAGACGTAATCCATGTGCAAAGCACAGAAGATATGAAAGTTGCCCTTGAGCGTGTTTTTGATTCGTGCAATATCCTTGTAATGGCGGCTGCAGTTGCTGATGCCAAACCGGCTGTAACATCATCAAATAAGCTTGAAAAAGGCAAACTCACTAATATTGAATTAGTTGCAAACCCTGATCTTCTCGAGACTTTGGCTAAGAGACGAACGAGTCAAATTCTCTTTGGGTTCGCAGCTCAAACCGATGATCATGTCGCTAGAGCATCAGAAAAATTAGACCGAAAAGGTATTGATTTCATATATGTGAATGACGTCTCACAAGGCAAGATTTTTGGCAAGGCAGAGACCTGTGGAACCATTATCGATAAGACTGGAAGTACTCTCGATATACCTGACATGAATAAGAGCGCATTTGCGAGTATTGCGCTTAATTTGATTGCAGCTCAGTTAAGATTGCGCCCATGACTAAGCGACTTTTTACCTCTGAATCCGTTACTGAAGGTCATCCAGATAAAATTGCCGATCAGATTTCAGATGCAATCCTAGTTTCTCTACTTTCTCAAGATTCAAAAAGTCGCGTCGCGGTTGAAACTCTTATTACTACCGGCCAGGTACACGTTGCGGGCGAAGTGACAACTAATGGGTACGCAGATGTGATGAATATCGTTCGCGACACCATTTTAGAAATTGGTTATGACGACTCAGATAAGGGTTTTGATGGAAATTCATGTGGTGTTTCGGTTTCTATTGGCGCTCAATCCGGAGACATTGCGCAAGGCGTAGACACGGCATTCGAAAAGCGTGTTGAGGGAGCAGGGGATCCTCTTGATCTACAAGGAGCAGGAGACCAAGGCCTCATGTTTGGTTACGCCTGCGATGACACACCAGAATTGATGCCTTTGCCAATCGCACTAGCGCATAAGTTCTCACTAAAATTAAGTGAAGTTCGTAAGAGTGGATTGATGCCATATCTTCGTCCAGATGGAAAAACTCAAGTTACTATCGAATACGATGGCTCAAGAGCAACTTCTCTAGACACGATAGTAATTTCCTCTCAGCACGCACCAGAGATTGATTTAGAGAAACAATTGGCTCCTGAGATTAAAAAACATGTGATTGAACCAGTTCTTCAAGAATTGGACCTTCCGCATGGAAATGTTCGCACACTCATTAATCCAACGGGTCGATTCGTCATTGGCGGGCCCATGGGGGATGCCGGGCTCACTGGTCGCAAAATTATTGTGGATACTTATGGGGGGATGGCTCGACACGGCGGCGGTGCTTTTTCTGGAAAAGATCCATCGAAGGTCGACCGATCTGCTGCATATGCAATGCGTTGGGTCGCAAAAAATGTTGTTGCAGCAGGTTTAGCCTCTCGGTGTGAAGTTCAGGTTGCGTATGCCATCGGCAAAGCTCATCCTGTTGGTCTCTTTGTAGAAACTTTTGGAACCGAAAAATTTCCAGTCCTAGATATCGAAAAGGCCATTGAAGAGGTCTTTGACCTTAGACCGGCGGCGATAATTCGCGACCTGGATTTACTTCGTCCTATCTACTCGCGTACAGCAAGTTATGGCCATTTTGGTCGAGAGTATCCCGAGTTCTCGTGGGAGAAAGTAAATCGAATAGAAGCCTTGCAAAGGGCTATCAAAGGTTAAAAGGGTATAGCTCCCTTTATAGGTAATCGTGTCGCAGCGGCCACTTAGGTTAAAGTCAGAAAAAGTATCGAGTAAGCCGCGCGTCACACCGCATACTCAATTTTTTGAAGTTTGTGTGGACACTGGGGTTACTCACCTGGACTCTCCATATACCTACGCCTATAACGCTGACGAATCTTCAATCCAAATTACCTGTGGAACTTACGTTGAAGTTCCATTTAACAATCGAATGGTGCGAGGTTATGTTCTGCGCCCAGCGCCTGAAATAGTCAATCCTAAATTCATACGAAGAATACTGAGTAAGCAGTCACTCTTTACTGGAGGGCAATTATCTCTCTTTGAAAAAGTCGCAAGCAGATATGCAAGTTCTTTATGGGATGTGATACGGCTTGCAGTTCCGCCCGTTAGCAATGCTGCATTTTTCGAATTCAAGCACTCAAATGCCGCAGCTAAAAAACTCGCACATAATGTTCGCGCATTTTCGCTTAAAATTGGTGTTGATCGCCATAAGGCTATTTATGAAATTGCGCTTCAATCGAAGAAAAACAAAATTCTCATTATTGTGCCAAACCAACGAGATGTCGGACCGCTTGTGAATCTCGGCGCTGTCCCAGTTGATGGCGGACTTGGTAAATCACAGACCTTTCAGAGTTACCTCAAGGCGAATAATGATTTAGGTATTTTTGTCGGTTTGCGAAGCGCAATTTTCCTTGATATGCCTGAAAATTCCCTTTTGCTAATACTTGATGATTCAGATCCTTCGCATCACGAAATACGACAACCAACGTTTAACACAAGAGATGTAGCTTTGATGCGAACACATGAGATAAATGTAGGTTTTGTCTCAGTTTTTCATTCTCCTGAGGTTGCTAGGCTAATTGACAGTGGATGGATTCGAGAGGTTGCTGTAAAAGGAATTGAAAAATATTCTGTTGAGGCAGACCCGGATGCTCGTTCATTTCAACGAGATTTAAAATCTTTTTCATCGCGAGGTATTGCTGTTGCTCCTCTTTTCTCGAAATCTTATCGAACAAGTATTGCGTGCCAGAAGTGCCGATCTCGGGCACTTTGCCAATGCGGTGGGCCTATTGTTGAGATTAAGAAGGGAACCTTATCTTGCTCGGTCTGCGAGAAGATTATTCTTGATTGGAGGTGTAGCTTCTGTGGCGATCGAGAAATTCGCACTCTCACCAAGGGTGGCTCGCTACTAGCGGAGGAATTAGCACGCTCAATATCGAATACGAAGATTATGAAGATAACTAAAGACATCGCTGAGCGTGTGGAAATCCCAGATCAGTGCATTATTCTCTCAACATTGGGCATGGAACCTAATAAGAGTTATGAATATGTAGCGATCACCGATGCAGAAAGAATGTTGAGCTTTTCGCATCTGAGATCCGATGAAATTGCAATGCTTCGATGGTTTAATCTCTTTTCGCACCTGAAAGCTGGGGGAAAGATTGCCATATCTCTTCCGCCTGATTCTTTGGTGGCGCGATCTATTTATAAGAATGATTGGTGGATTTTTATGCGAAGTATTCTTGTCAATCGCGCTGAAGTTGGAATGCCACCAACTTTTCGCGTGATTGTAGTTAGGGGAGCGTCCAAAGATCTACAAACACTTCAACAGGCGATACCAGAAAAAAATATTGTCTCCGTTAATCCCGAGCGCATTGTGATACGAACATCGCTTGAAGAGCGTGATGAAATGGCCCATATTTGTCATCAAACAAGCAGACTGATAAGCATGAAGAGGGGAAGAAGCTTAAGAATAGAAGTAGATCCCTATATTTTCGTTTAGACTACGCACATGTCTATAAAGCCAATCCGTTACTTTGGAGACCCGGTGCTGACCACTAGGGCAAAAGAAGTTGTGGATTTCGATAAAGAGTTACGAAATCTAGTTGCTGATTTAACTGAGACTATGCAGGACGCCCCTGGCGCCGGATTAGCGGCTCCACAAATAGGGGTGTCGCTGCGAGTATTTACGTGGGATGTAGATGGCGAACTAGGTCATCTTGTAAATCCAACCCTTGATCTCAGCGATGAGATGCAGGAGGGGGAAGAAGGCTGCTTAAGCTTCCCAGAATTGCGATACAACACTCCTCGGGCATTTCGCGCGGTTGCAAAGGGCTTCAACATGTATGGCGACCCAGTATTGATTGAAGGAACGGAGTTTTTAGCTCGCGCTCTGCAACATGAGACCGACCATCTAAACGGGATTCTTTTTATTGAGAAATTGAGTGCTGAAGATCGAAAAGCTGCAATGAAAGAAATTCGTGAAAGCGATTGGTTTGGCGTTGCTGATTCAAGCGGTTTCACACCAGTAATAAAGGAATCACCTCACCGAACAACCTTTTTAGGACAATAATTTTGAAGATTGCTGTAGCTTCTTCTATAGCCTTGGGTAAGGTAATTGTTGATTGTGTATCTCAATTACATGATGTGAGTTATTGCATCACCACTCCCGACGCTCCTAAGGGTAGAAGTGGATTGTCTGTGCCTAATGATTTTGCGCAGTCAATGGCTGGTGATTCGTACCAAATTTTCAAACCTGAATCCAAGGCAGAATTGGAATCTTTGCTTACCTCAAACAAAGTGGACATCGTTATCACTTTGGCTTATGGCATGCTGGTCCCAAACTTGGCATTAAAACAACCAAGATACGGGTGGCTAAATATTCATTTTTCCATGCTTCCAAAATGGAGAGGTGCATCTCCTGTGCAGAGCTCTTTGCTGGCTCATGAACGCCAAGGCGGGTACACAATTTTCCAGCTTGATGAAGGATTGGACACTGGTCCAGTTTTTCATCAAGGCTCTTATTCGTATCCAGATGGGGCTAAGACTTCGGAGATTTTAACTGCTCTTACTTATTCGTCGGTTGAAGTTTTGCCAAAGTTATTGAAAGATATTGAAACCGGATGTACACCACAACCGCAGACTGGAGATCCTGGTCCACACGCGCGAAAATTCAATTCCAAAGATGGAAAAATAGATACATCAATGTCTATTCAGCACGCCTATGTGATTTACAGAGCGCTCAGCGAGAACCCAGGTGTGTATCTTGAAAATCCTAAAACTAGAATCAAAATTATTGATGCAAGGCATGAACTAGATCCAAATGCACTTCCTGGACAATGGGTTGTCACTAAAAACGAACTCAAGCTTGGATTTGTAGGAGGCTATCTCATTCTCGAAACGGTGACGCCTTCTGGCAAAAAGACGATGACGGGATTAGATTTTATGCGCGGAGCTCGAATTGTCAGCGGCGACCTCTTCGAAGGTCTCTAAATGGCATATAAGGATAGAGCCCGACTTGCTGCATTCGAACTGCTTATGAATGTGGAAACTAAGGATGCATATGCGAATCTAGAAATGCCACAAATTTTGAAAAAATACCAACTCGAAGGTCGAGATGCAGCATTTGCTACAGAACTAGGGTACGGAACTTTACGAATGCGAAGTCTTTACGACTCGTACATTGCGAAGGTATCGGATCGACCAATTTCAAAGATTGATTTAAAAGTACTCAATGTGCTCAGACTTGCGCTCCATCAGATAGTTACTCTAAAGACGCCTTCACATGCAGCGACCTCTGAATCGGTAGAACTTGCTCGCTATGTTGCAGGGAAATCAACCACTGGGTTTGTAAATGCAATATTGCGTAAATCGCTCGAAATCGAAAGACAAATAGAATGGGGGGACTCTATTAGTGAAATAGCAACACAATTTTCACATCCTGAGTGGATCGTCCAAAGCTATTTGGATGTTTTGCAGGACAAAGATGAAGTTGTTGAGTTATTAAAAGCAAATAATTCTCCTGTTAAACCTGATTTTATTGCGTGGCCAGGTAAGTCTGATCGTGAATTGGAGAGCGGGGAAATTATCCCTCATACCCAATTTGGCTTTACTTCATCAATCGCACCCGTAAATCTCCCAGGGATAGTGGCAAAGCGAGTTGGCGTTCAAGATCGCGGATCCCAGATTGTGACCGAGATATTTCTAGCGACTAGCAAATCTTCTTCTAAAGAAGAACCCAAGCTTGCTTGGTTGGATATGTGCGCTGGACCCGGTGGGAAAGCGGCGTACATCTTTAATTATTTGGCAACGTTCAGACCCCAAGACACATTTATTGCAAATGAAATTTCTCCGCATCGAGCTGAGCTTGTTGCGAGAGTGGTACCGAAGGAGATTGTCACTGTAAACCCAGGCCAACAATTGTCTGGAACCTTTGACCGCATTTTAATAGATGCACCTTGCACGGGGTTAGGAGCTCTTCGGAGAAGACCCGAATCGAGGTGGCGAAAGAATATTGGTGATTTGAAAGCGTTGGTTGGAATTCAACGAGAACTCTTAGACAGGGCGAGTGAGCTTTTGTCTGATGAAGGAATAATGGCCTATGTTACTTGTTCACCTCACAACGCTGAGACTCGGTTGCAAGTTGCCGACTTCTTACATCGTCATCCTAATTTTAGCCTGCTATCGGTAGCGCCTTTTGTGGATGAAAACTTGAAACAATATGTAAGCCCAAATGGCGTGCTTCAACTGTGGACCCATATCAATAATTCTGACTCAATGTTCATAGCCTTATTCCAAAAGAACTCGCGGGCAAGTTAGGATAAGTTGGTGAGTATCCGAATTTGCCCATCAATACTAAATGCTAATCGAGCAGATATTCATGCTGAAGTAGCTAAGATAGAACAGACCAGTGATTGGCTCCATTTGGATGTGATGGATGGAGTATTCGTGCCGAACGTGTCCTTTACAGATGCCGAGTGCGAAGCAATCATAAAGAACACGTCACTCCCTGTAGATGCACATTTAATGATTGCAAATCCGGACGATCGAGCTGTTGACTACGCTCAGATGGGCGCTCAGAGCGTCACTTTTCATTTTGAAGCATCTCATTCACCAAGGCAAACAATAGAAAGTTTGCGACAAAGAGGAGTGAGAGTAGGGCTTGGAATCAAGCCAGCAACATCCTTTCTAGAAATAGTTGACTTAATAGACACCTTAGACATGCTTTTAGTAATGACGGTCGAACCCGGCTTTGGTGGCCAAAGTTTTATGCGAGACATGTTGCCGAAGATCACTCTCGCAAAAAAATATATTGAAGAAAATGACTTATCAACGTGGCTTCAGGTCGACGGAGGGATTTCGATAGAAACAATCTCGGAGGCTTTCGAGGCTGGAGCAGATACTTTCGTCGCAGGTTCGGCGGTTTTTAAGGCTTCCAACCCCTCTGAGATGGTTTCTCGTATTCGAAATGCAATCTCTCTCCGATAATTAGTAGTAACCTTCGGTCTAGTTCCGGGGGTCGGTGTAATTCCGAACCGGTGGTTACAGTCCACGACCCATGTATGCAATTTATACATGGTTGACTTGGTGAAACTCCAAGACCGACAGTTAAAGTCTGGATAAAGGAACTTGTAGCAATTGCATAAGTTGCGCGTGAATGAGTCATGCACTCCTTATGCTCTTGTCTATTTCACCCTGGAACCGTATTGGTTAACTATCGAAAGGGTGAAGGTAATGAAAAATCTATTAGATCTTTTGCAGTGGTTTTTTGAATCCACAATTCATTTCGGCAGTAAAACTATTGCGGTTCGTGAAGTTGTCGGAGGAACGCTTGGATTGACAAGCGCTATTCTCGGCATGAAACGCAAAGTGAGTGCATGGCCTATTGGAATTATTGGCGATGGACTCTTGTTTACTGTCTTTCTTGGAGCCGTTTTCTCATTCGGCGACGACACTCAGCATGCAAATTTCTACGGACAGGC
>CAYRJB010000028.1:0-12716 GCA_964424485.1 uncultured Actinomycetes bacterium | reverse complement strand
CATATTCAATCGCTTGGCGCAATTCTAGGAGGTTTTCTCCGAGCACAGTGACGTGGCCTACTTTACGTCCGGGACGAACTTCTTTTTTATAATGATGAAACTTCATTCCTGGATTGCCTGCCATCAGATGGTCGTAAGAGTGAAAGAGATCTGCCTTATTGCCCCCCAAAATGTTGCCCATAACGACCCACGGGGAAGTAAGTTCTGTGGAACCAAGAGGAAGATTCAATACAGCCCTAATATGCTGTTCAAATTGTGAAGTGACGGATCCTTCAATACTCCAGTGACCTGAGTTATGTGGGCGCATTGCCAATTCATTTATAACTAAACGATTGTCAATTCGAAAGAGTTCCACAGCCATTACTCCGACGAGATTGACGCCTTCGGCGATGGTACGAGCAATACGAGCGGCTTCATCTACAACGGTTGAAAGAACTTCAGGCGCTGGGGTAATAGTGAGAGTACAAATTCCATTTTCTTGGACTGTAGTCGTTGTTGCCCAGACTGCAACTTCTCCTCGAGGATTCCTTGCAACCATAATTGCAAGCTCTTCGTCGAAATCGAGTTTCTCTTCAATTAAAAGTGGTGCATCAATTTCTAAATGCAAGGAGTCAAGTTCTTCCTTACTCTGAATAACAAATACTCCGCGGCCGTCATATCCACCAGTCACGGTCTTAGCTATCAACGGAAATGGCAGCGAAATAGACCCGCCATCAAAAATCTCCCACCGAGGATTTGGCAATCCAAGAGAATCCATCTTCTTTCGCATTTCAAACTTATTTTGGGAAAATATAAAAGTTTCGCTGCGGGGATAAACTTTAACCCCGGCATTCTCAAGTGCCTTAATGACCGATTGCGGCACTTGCTCGTGTTCGAAAGTAACTACATCGCAATGTTTTGCAAATTCAAGAACTTTCTCGGTTTCACTTGGAGAGCCAACGTGATGGTTCACTATTTGCGCAGCAGAATCCTGTGAATCTGCAGCATAGAGAAAGAGATTGACGCCAAGCTCGGTCGCCGGGGCAACCATCATGCGCGCAAGTTGTCCAGCGCCAATGACTCCAAGATGAGGAAAGCTCATTGAGGAATTTTACCTGCTCAGTGAGTGGGTTTATTCCCCTCGTCTCTTATCTTCCGCGCTGAGCTCGGAGAGGAAACGGTTGTATTGAGCGAGTTCATCATCTTCACCCATTGCTTCTGCACGTTCTACTGCACGATCAATTCGCTTCTGTTCCTTCGAATCATCTCGACTCCATTGAATGAATGTCGCAACTAAAGCGAGCAAAATCGGAACTTCTCCCATCGCCCATCCAATTGAAGCACCGATATGTTGATTCGCGATGAGATCAAGATTCCAGGACTGAGAATAATTTTTACTATTCAGAACTGTGGTCGTGGATAGTAGAACTATTGAGAAAAATGCGTGAATGCTCATTGCTGCGAATAAGACGATTATCCGCACAATATGCGGTAATTTCTTAGGATTGGGATCGACTCCGATAATTACGTGGAAGAAAAGATATCCGGCTGCCAAGAAATGAATATTCATCAACATATGGCCACTATGACTACCCATCAAAATATTGAACAGATTGGTCGTGTAGACCAAAAAGAGTGAGCCATCAAAGAGTGCAAGGACTACCACGGGATTTGTATAAAAAACCATCGCCTTAGAATGGATTAAGGAAATAAGTGAGCCTCTTATTCCTCGCTCATCGTGATCTCTTCCAATCGGCAAAGTACGAAGAGCAAGAGTCGCGGGAGCGCTTAGTACAAAACCAATAGGCGCAATCATCCCTAAAATCATGTGAGAAACCATGTGATAGGAAAATGCATACTGTGCGTAAAGCCCGACTCCTCCACTTGTTGCAAAATCAGTTGCGATAAGCGCAAGAACAAAAGCAATAGTGCGACCGCGCGGCCAACTATCTCCTCGTTTATTGAGGATATAAACGCCTCTGAAATAGAGCGCAGTGATGAGAATTAAGAATCCAATAAAGAGGGCATCTGGCTGGTACGAGAGTAAAACTCTGCTCCAGGTTGGCGCCGCTGGGGCAGCTGGCGTTCCTGGATGTTCGGGGGGCGAGACCGTGGAGAGCCAAGATCCCAACGCCAAAACAACAATCATTACAAATATTTCATCGCGCAGGAGTTTGCGACTTTCCTCAGGTTTTTTCTCAATAATAAATCTGCGATGGCGTGCACCGAATGCAATTAAGAGCATCGACAGTACGACTTTAAGCGCCACAAGAATTGAATAATCACTTCCCCAAGCTGCTCTGAAATTAAGCCGTGTAAATGCATTAAAGAGACCGCTTGTTAAAACGCCAATAGCAGCCCAGAGTGCAAATGCACTGAAACGACTAAGCGAAGCCCTTCTCTCTTTTTCGGAAATGATAAAGAGACCAAATGCTCCGCCTGCCCAGGTCACTATAAAGATTACGTGAAAGAAAAGTGACCCTATTGCAAGCGAGTGATTGTCAAGGGAGCTGGAATGGCTCTGAAAAACTGGGAGTACTAGGGCAAGAAGCAAAACACCAAGACTCCAATAAATCGCTCCTACCTTCTTCGCAAAAGAAAAAATCGTGAGTGATATGAAGATAAATATGAGCTCGCATAGGTAAGTGCGACCAAGAGAAGTTTGTTGGAGAAATGAGCGAAGCGTGGTGGGGGTGAATGCACCCCATAATGGTTGATTAAGTATCGATGCAAGCTCTGCGAAAATGAATCCAATCACTGAAAAGATAAGAATGAGAAAACCCAGAGATGCCAATGATTTAAGTTTTATCGCTTCAGTCTGAAGGAAACCCTTTTTCTCTCGGAGGAAAAATCCAAGGGCCATAAGAATTCCTACCACTGCAGTACCAGAAATGAAGATGAGGCTTTTGATAACAGGAGTGAGAGCGCTTGCGGTGATGTGCAGATGCATTTTCTGTCAATCGATAGTTAATCGCGTCGGCGACTTGGGGCGGTAACCTTTTTTGCTGCCTTACGCTTTCTCTTCTGTGCCTGATGAATCAAAGTACGTGCATACCAAATGAGAAAAGCCAGCATTGCGCAACCGGCTGCAAAGACGAGCAAAACAAAGAAAGTCGCTCCGCTAAATATAGAAGAACCACTTTTAGTGGTAGATGTACTAGTTGTTGCGCTAGGCGTCGCAGTAACTTGGCTCATTTGATCTGGCGCGTTATACAAAAATGTGTATGAGCCAGTAAGTGGTGCTTCGCCCTGAGACAGCAGGGTATAAGAAACGGTATAGACACCGGTTTGGGTGAGAGATTTAAGTCCAACGAGAGCGCTGACATCAGAAATCGTGATATTGCCATCATCGACTGGCTTTCCGGTCGGATCGACAACTGAGAGTTGATTGCCATCTGCCATTAATGGTGAAGTGGCCGTCACAGAGACGGCTGTGGGCGCAACAACAAGTACTGCACCAGATGCTGGAGAGGAACTTGAGAGCGAGTTGGCATGAGCAGGTGATGTTGTGTTCAGAAACACGAATACTGAGAGAAGAAGAACCTGCTTCAGTTTCACGCTTAAACTCCCCTCGATTTAGAAACTATCCTCTCACTCTTTTACAATATTACCTATGCCTACATACCAATATGCATGCACGGCGTGCGAGCATTTCTTTGAGATGGTTCAGTCCTTCTCAGATGAACCCATCGCTATATGCCCAGAATGCAAAGGTGAGGTACGTAAGGTTTATAACAACGTGGGTATTGTTTTTAAAGGCTCAGGCTTTTATAAAACTGATTCGCGTCCAGCTTCAACCAGCGATTAATTAACCGTGATGCGGAGGCTTGTTCGCCTTTAAGTCAGCAATCCGACGGTCTTCGGTTTCATATTCAGATGGTTCGGGTCGGTCGTCTTCACTCGCCTTATTTGGGATTAGAGGTTTTGATCCCTTGTTAGGTGGAGTGGACATGAGATAAGCATAGGCGAGTTTAAGCAAGTCTGTATTCAAGAGATTAGAGAGATCAGAAGATGTTTCAAGCATTAGGAAAATTCATTGTACGACGCCGCAAGATCGTCATCATCTCCTACATATTCATCTTGGTTGGAATGGCCGGCCTTGGAATTCAATCTGTTGGGAAACTGCAAAACGGTGGCTACTCCGTCCCCAACTCCGACTCTGCTAAAGCTGTTGATTATCTTAAGAATACCTTCCACCTCAAGGATCCTGCAGGCGTCTTAATTCTCAAGAGTGCTACAGATGTTGATAATCCGACAACTGTCGCAGATGCACTAGCGCTCGAAAAAGAGATTGCTGGAATGAAAAATGTTGCACTCACGCATTCCTACTGGAGTTCAAATAAACCAGTTATATGGAAAAGTGAAGATAAAAAATCTGGATTCCTCTTTGTCTACACGGACATTGATGTTGCAAAGAACAATTCGCTCGGGAAAGAGCTGATTGATAAATACAACGGAACCTATAAAAGCCTCAAAGTTTATGTTGGTGGTTGGGCTCCTTTTAGCTCATCGATTTCCGAGAAGATTTCAAAAGATCTTGCACTTGCTGAATCCATATCAATCCCACTGACTTTCATCCTCCTTGTTTTTGTCTTCGGAGGTCTCATTTCATCTGCAACTCCATTGATTGTTGGCGTCAGCGCCATTATTGGTGCCTTATTCCTCACATACCTCATCACTCTTTTTACTGATGTTTCCATTTTTGCTCTCAACCTCATTACAGGAATGGGTATGGGGCTTGGTATCGATTATGCACTTCTGATTGTCAATCGATTCAGAGAAGAGATTCATCATGGAAAGAGCGTCGATGAAGCCGTAGAAGAGACTGTGCGCACTGCTGGTAAAACAGTATTTTTCTCTGGCATTACAGTCATGATTACTCTGGCTTCTTTGATGTTCTTCCCGCTCATGTTCCTTAGATCATTTGGCTACGCTGGCGTTGTTGTGGTTGCAATGGCAATAGTCGCCGCACTTATTCCACTTCCAGCAATTCTTGCAGCACTAGGTACCAATATTGATAAGTGGACTGTGAGAAAGAGCGCGGTAACGCCGAAAGCTGAAGGACGTTGGGCTCAAACTGCTCGTTTCGTTATGCGAAAACCCATATCGGTTGTTCTCATTTCCTTCGCTTTGATTGCTCTCGTTGCCTCACCGGTAAAAGATGTCGTCTTTGGTCAAGTTGATTCACGCGTGATGCCAAAAAATTCCGCAGTTGCTATATCTGCGTCGGAAATGGCTAAGAGTTTTCCTGGGCAATATGGAAATCCCGTCGAATTCATAATTCCTCATGGCGCATCCATGGGTAAACAGGTTCTCGATTATGCAGAAGCGGTATCGAAGACGAAAGGAATCGTCTATGTCTCAGCAAGCCAAATTCAAGGAGATGTAATTCGATTTAGCGCTGTTCACTCGATGGCACCTCGTACACCCGAGGCAGAACTTCTCATTCGCGACTTACGCAACATGCCACATCCAGATGGCACGCTCATTGGTGGCGTCGCAGCAGATTACGCAGATTCACAAGCAGGGATCAAAGATAAATTGCCTTTTGCATTCATCTGGATAGCTCTTGGTGTACTTATTCTGCTCTTCCTCTTTACTGGATCTATTCTCCTTCCGCTAAAGGCAGTCTTTCTCAACATACTTTCGCTCACCGCGATGCTCGGCGCAATGACCTACATCTTTATTGACGGACACCTCAAATGGTTAACGGGCGAATTTACTGTTACAAAGACTCTCGATACCTCCATGGTCATCCTCGTTGCAGTCGTTACCTTTGGCCTCTCCATGGACTATGAACTCTTCCTCCTCTCGCGTATCAAAGAGGAACATGATGCTGGACATGGAAATGAAGAATCTGTTGCAAAAGGATTACAACGATCGGCTCGTATCATCACCGCCGCAGCTCTTCTTTTGGCAGTAGTTTTCGCAGCATTCCTCACCAGCGGAGTGACTTCCATCAAGACATTGGGATTTGGTGTTGCATTTGCGATTCTGCTTGATGCATCAATCATTCGCGCTCTGCTCGTTCCAGCTTTGATGCGTCTTTTCGGAGAATGGAACTGGTGGGCTCCAAAATTCCTTCGCCGCTTCTCAGTCAAGCACTAACTCATTAAACTTCCCCAATGAGCCAGTTGATGACAGATTTGATTGTCACACTCCAATGTAAAGACCAACCTGGCATTGTGCATGGGATGACAACTTCGATTCTGCTCGCAGGTGGAAATATCATCGAGAACCAGCAATTTACAGATCCGGTCACAAACAACTTTGTAATGCGTACTCGATTTGAAACGAATCAAAGTCTTGAAGAAGCTAAGAAGGTCTTAGGTAGTGGGCTGCAAAATCTCAATCCGCACCTGACTGTTCGTTTGCATGAAAGAAAGAAGCGGGCGCTTATTCTTGTGACCAAAGAGAGTCACTGCCTTCGAGATCTTCTCTATCTCCAGGAGCTCAATGAATTACCTATTGAAATTCCGGCAGTAGTTTCAAATCATGAATCGCTTCGTCCGTTAGTGGAATCGCATGGAATTCCATTCCATCACATCAATACACAATCTATTGGTAAAGCGATGGCCGAGAAAGACATTCTCAAGCTCGTCAACGATTTGAAGATAGATTTTGTTGTTCTCGCTCGATATATGCAGATTCTTTCGGAGAATTTCTGTCACCAACTAGCAGGGCGAATCATCAATATTCATCATTCATTCCTGCCAGGATTTAAAGGTGCAAAGCCTTACCATCAAGCCCACGATCGTGGCGTCAAGGTGATTGGTGCTACCGCACATTTTGTTACAAGCGATTTGGACGAAGGCCCCATCATCGAACAAGACATTGCCCATGTTTCTCACGCTGCTACCCCAGAGGATTTGATTGCCCTTGGACGTGATATCGAAAGACGTGTCTTGTCGCGCGCAGTCAAGCTTTTTGCTGAAGATCGAATCTTTATTGTTGGTAATCGCACCATAGTTTTCTAGAGATTTCTAGTCGAAAATTTCACTTACACTTCACGCATGAGCTCCCTCGGCTACTCCTTCAGACGTCTATGGAGCGCCAGTCTCATCACAAATCTTGCCGATGGAGTTGTTATCACGGCTGCACCACTGCTCGCAGTTTCACTCACAACTGATCCGGTCTTGATTTCAGCCCTCGGTGCCTTTGTCATGTTGCCATGGCTGCTCTTGGCAATACCTATTGGTGTTATCGTCGACAGGTTTGATCGGCGTTATTTGATTGCCGGGGCTAACTCAACTCGATTCCTCGTTGCCGCTGCAATATCACTCTCTATATCTACTCACACCATCACCATTTATTGGCTTTTCCTTGCAACATTCATTATTGGAATATGCGAAGTGACTGCAGATACATCCGCCCAAGCACTTATTCCTCAAATTCTTGACAAGTCTCAGTACGAACGTGGAAATTCACGACTTCAAATCTCAGAAACTATTGTGCAAGGTTTTGTTGGAACTCCGATAAGTGGGTTTCTCTATGCAGTTGCAATCTATCTTCCCTTTGTTGCAAATAGTCTTGGTTATTTGGTGGCTGCTTTCTTAACGCTTTCAATCCCACATGTTGCAAGAGTTAGTCTTCAAGTTGAAAATAAAGAGACATTTGTGGATCAAATGAAGTTTGGTGTGAAATTTCTTTACAATGAGAAGAACTTACTTCGCTTAGTTTTGATGACAGCAAGTATTAGTTTCTTCTTTGCCCTCGCGACTTCAACACAAGTCCTATTTATCCTAAAAGAACTTCATCTATCAAAATCACTATTTGGAATCGTTTTAGCTATTCAAGGTATTGGTGCAGTAAGTGGTGGGTTTATTACCCCTAAACTCTCTAGAAATTTTGGCCGAGAAAAGGTTCTTGCCAGTGCAATTGTTCTGAATGCATTTCTCATTTTCCTTCAAACATTTTCACCAAATATTTATTTCTTCACCGCTTTAGGCACCTTAGGTGCTTTCACAATAAGCAATTGGAATGTGCTTTTGATGGCAACTTATCAAGACAATATTCCAACCCATCTTTATGGTCGCATTCATGGCACGCGCCGCACTCTGGTTTGGGGGGTTGCTCCAATTGGATCAATTCTCGGAGGGGTCCTGGCGCACAATGGTTTGCGCGTTCCATTATTTGTAGGTGGATTATGCGCAAGCGCTATCGCAATTAGTTCGATCAATTTCTTGCTTCGCTTTGCGAAAGTTAAAGTGTCCTAGGCGGGAGTTGAACCTGCGACCTACCGCTTAGGAGGCGGTTGCTCTATCCACTGAGCTACTAGGACCAATTTTGACTCTGCGGTAGTCTAATCGAGTCTCATCAATACTTGTTTGGAGCTGATTTTTTATGAAGGCCCTTGTTATAGGCGCCGGTGGAGTAGGTCGAGCAATAGCAAATATTGCTTCTCGAAGGTCATTTATCTCTTCCCTTGTTGTCGCAGATCGCAATTTACGTAGAGCAGAAGATGCTGTTACCCGTATCAAGAATCCAAATTTCTCCGCAGCAGAAGTTAATGCGGCCGAACTTGAAGATATTCGGGAACTCATTCGAAAAGTTCGCCCTGACGTCGTTATTAATGCAGTAGATCCTAGATTCGTCATGCCAATCTTTTTGGCGTGTGAAATTGAAAATACCAATTACATGGATATGGCAATGTCACTTTCTAGGCCCCATCCTCACTATCCCTACACCGAGACCGGTGTAAAACTAGGTGACGAGCAATTTGCTCGCGATTGGAATTGGGGCGAGAGAAATATTTACGCACTTATTGGCATGGGTGTTGAGCCTGGTATGAGTGATGTATTCGCCAAATATGCAAGCGACCATCTCTTTAGTCGAATCGATTCTATGACGGTACTTGATGGATCTAATCTTGTTGTCGAAGGTTACGAATTTGCTCCATCATTTTCCATTTGGACAACTATTGAAGAATGCCTCAATCCACCTCTAGTTTGGGAAGACGGTCGTGGCTGGTTTACAACAGAGCCATTCTCAGAATTAGAGGTATTTGATTTTCCAGAAGGTATTGGTCCCGTTGAATGCGTCAATGTGGAGCACGAGGAAGTTGTTCTCATTCCACAAAAAATTGATGCAAAGAAAGTAAATTTTAAATATGGTCTTGGAGCACAATTCATTTCAATTTTAAAAACCATACATATGCTCGGGATGGATCGAAAAGAATCCGTCGATGTTCAAGGCGTGCCAGTTGCCCCTCGTGATCTGCTTGCCGCGTCGCTTCCAGATCCAGCGACTTTAGGTGAACGCATGAAAGGTTCAACGTGTGCGGGAGTACTTGTCAAAGGTTTAGATAAAAGTGGTGCTCCAAAAGCTACATATATTTATAACGTAGTAAATAACGAATGGTCGATGAAGGAATTTGGTGACCAAGCCGTTGTGTGGCAGACGGCTATTAATCCAGTCATTGCAATGGAGCTGATTCACAAAGGACTATGGAAGCCAGAGGGCGTGAACGGCCCTGAATGGTTTGACCCGCTTCCCTTCCTCGATGTTCTAGCTGAATATGGCACAGAGTGGAAGATTCGCGATGAATCAACTGAAGGTATTCAACCTTGATGCCCGTTGCCCTTATCACTGGTGCATCCGCAGGCATCGGCGCAGAATTTGCAAAGCTACTTTCCTATGATGGCTATGACCTAGTCCTCGTAGCGCGCGATAAGAAAAGAATGCAGGCGTTGGCAGATACTTTGCCAACGAAATGCGAGATATTACGAGCCGATCTGACTAATGCTGACGATGTAGAGAAAGTCGTTTCACGACTAACCGACAAAAAGAAACCTATTGAAGTACTTGTTAATAATGCCGGGTATGGACTTAATAAATCTTTCACTCATACAGAGCGAGAAGATGAGATTGGTTTACTCGATGTGCTTGTCAACGTTCCAATGCAGTTGATGCATGCTGTACTTCCAGGCATGAAGGAAAGAGGTTCTGGAATCATCATCAACGTGTCGAGCGTTGCTGGATTTATGGCAGGCGGTTCTTACAGTGCGGCGAAGTCTTATCTCACCGTACTTAGCGAATCTCTCCATACCGAACTTGCTGGTACAGGAGTTACAGTCCATGCTCTCTGTCCTGGTTTTACACACACGGAATTTCATCAGCGCGGAAACTTTAAAATGAACAAGTTGCCAAACTTTATGTGGCTTCGAGCAGATCGCGTTGTGAAGAACGCATGGGATGCGGCGCGAGCAGGCAAAGCTCTCTCGATTCCAGGTTTGCAGTACAAGTTGCTTACTTTTGTCATGCGTTACTTTCCTCGCAGTATCATCAGGAAAAGTGGCATGAATGTGAGGAAACGGCAACGACGTTAAGCTTCACCCTCATTGATAACGAGATTCACAGGATTTTCACCGGTCATCTAGGGGTTATCTCCGTAGCCAATGAGCATCTCGCCCATACAATTCATGTATAACCCCTACTCACAGGGGTTGAGTTAACGTAACCTGTTTTGAAAGGAATGCTCTTGAACAAGAAGATTGCATCCATTGCCATCACTGCCCTGTTGGTTGTTGGAATGAGCCCTGCACATGCTGCAGTGAAACAAGGAAGTGCGTGCACAAAGTCTGGTGCAAAGTCTGGCAAATACACCTGTGGAGTTAATCCTTCAACAACCAGCAAAAAATTGGTTTGGTTGACTGCAGATTGCATAAGTGCAGGAAAGGCTTACGCCACAGCTAAGACAGATGCGTCAACTTTTATTTCTCAACAAGCAAATACGTTGCAGAAGGTTCAACTTTCAATTGATTCTTGGAAGAACGTTCTCAATCTCAATAACACGCGTAAAGCTGCACTTGCAACCAATTCCTACATTGTTGATTACACACACTCCGGCGGAAAATCGACCCCTGTTAAAGTCCAAGGAATGACTGCAGCGCTTGCAGAGATAAATAAAAAGATTGTCGAACTTACTGGCTATCGCGACGCAACTGCCAAGACAGCAGATACGCAAAAGGCTGCGCTCTCACCTAAGTACACAGCTGAACAGATTGCAGGTTTCACAACCAACTTCAAGATTGCTGCAACGAACGCAGATGCTGCTGTAAAGGCATATGCAGGTTCATTGCAGACTCTTGCAAATTGGAACGCAGCTATCTCAAACTGGCAAAAGAACGTCGATAACATTACAAAGGTTGCTGCAAAGATTGATACTGACATTCAAAAGGCTCAGAATCAAATTGATTCATTGACACGTCAATTAACTGCAAGCACACAAGCTCAAGACACGATTGCAAAAGAGTTAAATGCAAGCGTTGCTTCAGCTAAGAGCGTCACTACTGTGGCTTGCAAAGCTGGCAAATAAATTAAAGATTATCGCGGCGGATTTCCTCAAGTAGGAAATCCCCGCGATTTTTTACTTCATCAAGATCTTTTAGTTTTTTAATACCCATAATCTGCTGGGACATTCGATGGTTCTTCCTTAACTCTTCAAAATTCTCGTCTATGAAATGCCAATAAAGGGTTGTGAACGGGCACGCCACATCTCCAGTTCTCAATTTCGGATTGAACTTACATCCACCGCAATAATCACTCATTTTTGAGATATATCCACCGCCAGCAATGTACGGCTTACTCATCATTCTCCCGCCATCTGCGTTAAGACTCATACCAATAACATTCGGAACCATCACCCAATCGGTTGCGTCGATAAATACTCTCCTCATCCAATCCAACAGAGCCTGAGGCGAAATTCTTGCAAGTTGTGCGAAATTAGAAAGCACCATGAGGCGCGGAATATGATGCACCCACCCCCTCTTCTTTACATCAGTAATTACCTCTTTGAGACAGTTCATCTCCGTCTTATCGGGGTCGTCAAATAAGGCGGGAAGTGGATTGGT
Source organism: uncultured Actinomycetes bacterium (assembly GCA_964424485.1). Lineage (GTDB taxonomy): Bacteria > Actinomycetota > Actinomycetes > Nanopelagicales > Nanopelagicaceae > PALSA-747. Next base: position 885 of record CAYRJB010000028.1, on the reverse strand, counting down.
GTGCTTCCAAAAATTCAAATCTCGATAGCTCTCACCAAAGAACCAATAGAGTCCATGCACATATTCGCGCCAACCAATTATTTGACGGATAAATCCTTCTGCGGACGAAAGCGGAATTGCATTCGTATTAAATTTGGCAACAGCATTTTCAATGACTTCAGAGGCGTGGAGCAATCCGTTGTTCAGGTATGGAGATAACAGTGAATGATGTAGGGCCCAATTTTTCGAAGTCATTGCATCTTCATAGGGACCAAAATCTCGAAAATGGTTCTCAACAAAATGATTGAGCTGCCTCAGTGCACCAGTTCGAGTTGTGGCCCAAGTCGTATCAGGTTCATCGCCCCACATTGAATAAGAGCTAGATTTCAAGTCACTCATTATTTTTAGATCTAACTCATCTCTTTCATGCTCAAGGTATTCAGGAAAAGAGTGATCTTTGGGAATGGACTTGCGATTTTCCGAATCATAATTCCAGCTTCCACCCATTGGTTTGTCACCATCCATGAGGAGATTAAGTTGCTGGCGTTGGATTCGATAAAAATTCTCCATAAGCAATTTTTTTTGGGCAGATGCCCAATTCAAAAAATCGTTTCGATTTGTTAAAAAGAAATCATTGGGAATGAAATTAACCAAACCAAGAAGTGACTCTCTTAGACGGTAAGAGCTTGGTTCAACTGCCAAAATCACATCTGGTTTCATCTTATTTTTAACTTGCTCAATGCCGGCTTTAGTAGTCTCCGCTTTAATATAGTGAACTTCAAAACCCTGCAATTCAAGCTCTTGCGCGAAATGCTGCGCAGATGAAAGTAGATAAAAAAGCCTTTGTTGGTGCCAAGTCCGATTATTCAATTGCCGATTGCTCTCAACAAAAACAACGACATCTTC
>CAYRJB010000027.1:0-13131 GCA_964424485.1 uncultured Actinomycetes bacterium | reverse complement strand
TCCAGCACGTGTAGTTGCGCCGACTAATGTGAACTTTGGCAACTCTAACGGGATTGCCGTTGCACCAGCACCTTTGCCCACAATCACGTCAACGCGGAAATCTTCCATTGCCATATAAAGCATTTCTTCCGCAGGTCTGGAGAGTCGATGGATTTCGTCCAGAAATAGAATTTCACCTTCAACCAATGAACTTAGAATCGATGCAAGGTCTCCGGCATGTGTAATAGCTGGACCAGATGTGATTCGAATAGGAGCTTCCATCTCACTTGCCACAATCATCGCCAAAGTTGTTTTCCCAAGTCCTGGTGGGCCCGAGAAAAGAATGTGGTCAGCACTTTGCCCGCGTTTCTTGGCCGCATCAAGTAATAATTGAATTTGATCGGAAACACGCTTCTGCCCTCCGAATTCCGCGAGCGTCTTGGGGCGAAGCGCTAATTCTTGACGGCGTTCGAATTCACTTGCATCGGAAGAGGTCAATGAATCATTGCTCATAGAATCTTTGAATCTCTCGATTTAAGCGCGACTTTAAGAATCTCCCCTGTAGGTGTATTGGTAATGTCTGAACCAAGAATCTCGACAGCGGAATTAAGCGCACTTTCAACTTCTCGTGGAGTGAAACCAAGTCCTGTTAAAGCCAATTCAATTTGCTCCCGCCAAGAGTTCTCGACAATTGATGTATTTACCGAATACTCCCCAACCTTTTCTTTCAATTCAAGAATAATGCGACCGGCGCCTTTCTTTCCAAGGCCCGGAACTTTTTCAAGAACGCTTGTCTTCTCTGAGGAAATTGCTGATATTAATTCTTCTGCATCGAATACTGACAGAGCTGATTGTGCGACTTTGGGTCCAATACCTGAGACTTTTTGCAACAACTCGAAAAGGTCGCGATCCAAAGCGCTTTCAAATCCAAAAAGATTCATCGAATCTTCTCGAACGATAAGAGTTGTAAATAGAGTCGTTGTCGTGCCGACAGTCAGGGTCGCTCCGAGCCTAGGCGGAATTTGAACTAACATTCCGACCCCATTGACATCGACAATTGCTGAATTCAAAGAGAGCGCACGCACTTGTCCGGTAAGCATCGCAATCATGACTTACCTCCTTCGCTCATTCTTGGACTTTTTCACAGCTTCTTCTAGTCGAGCATTGCCTTTACCCCGCCAATGATGGCAAATGGCAAGAGCTAGCGCATCAGTTGAATCAACGGGTTTAGGAATTTCTTGCAAATTAAGTAATTTTTTCACCATCAAGGCTACTTGCTTCTTATCCGCACGTCCTGATCCAGTAACAGATGCTTTCACTTCAGAGGGGGTATGTAGGGCTACAGGAATTCCAGATTTTGCCGCGACCAGCAAGGCAACTCCGGCCGCTTGACCCGTTGCCATAGCAGTTCTCACATTGAGTTGGGAAAAAACTCGTTCGACCGCTACGACGTCCGGAGAAAATTCCTTAATCCAATCAATAATCTCTGACTCGAGTTGCATAAGACGCTGATCAAGAGGTGTTTCAACATCTGTTCGAATTACACCCACGCCATCCATGTGGAGTTTTTGATGTGAGATTGCACTTACAACACCAATACCGCATCGAGTGAGGCCTGGATCTATCCCAAGTACTCGAATGGGGTTGGCCATTCCCTCAGTTTAAAAGTGATTGCCTCGACTTTAGCCGAGGCTCGCCATAACTTCATCTGAAACATCAAAGTTAGCAAAGACATTTTGAACATCATCTAAATCTTCAATTGCATCGATAAGTTCAAATAGTTTCACAGCAGTCGGTCCATCCACAGGCACAGTTATTGACGGGATGAAAGAAATATCAGCTTCGTCATATTCAAGACCTGCAGCTTGCAGCGCGTTCCTCACTGGCATCAAATCAGACGGCTCGCTAACGACTTGCCATGATTCACCCAAATCATTTACTGCCTCTAATCCAACTTCAAGGGCTGCTTCCATAATGGCATCTTCAGTCGCCTGCGCGCTCTTCGGTAGAGTCACAATTCCTTTGCGATGAAACATGTAGGCAACCGAACCAGGGTCTGCCATATTTCCGCCATTACGCGTTACGGCTACTCGAACTTCAGAAGCTGCGCGGTTCTTATTGTCAGATAAACACTCAATCATGAAAGCAACGCCGCCAGGACCATAACCTTCATACATAATCGTTTCATAAGCCGCGCCACCCGAATCAAGTCCAGCACCGCGCCTAATTGCTCGATCGATGTTATCCGCAGGTACTGAATTTTTCTTGGCTTTAGCGACTGCTTCATGCAAAGCTGGGTTTCCGTCCGGATCAGCCCCGCCTGTTCGAGCACACATTTCAATTTGCTTAATATATTTAGCAAACATTTTTGCACGCTTCGAATCAATAGCTGCCTTTTTGCGTTTGATTGTCGCCCATTTGGAGTGGCCGGACATTTTTTATCAACCCCAGTAATTTCTCTCGTTAGTTACCATTCTTACAAATTTCAGAGACAAAGTATCTATGAACCCTGTAATCCCCTGTCAATTCGGGGTGGAAAGATGTCGCTAAAAGCTTGCCTTGGCGAACAGCAACAGGGTGCTTAACCCCTTCAATCGAAACTTCAGCCAAAATTTCGACATTGTCGGAGGCAATTTCGACCCAAGGGGCTCGAATAAAGATTGCGCGAACATCTCCAACATGAGCCATTTCCAAATTTGATTCAAATGAGTCAACTTGTCGACCAAATGCATTCCGACGAACTGTGAGATCCATTCCACCAAAGGTCTCTTGGTCGTGCGCTCCTCCAACAATCTTATTTGCGAGCAAAATCATTCCTGCACATGAGCCATATACAGGCAAACCCTCAGCAATTCTTTTTTGAATAAGATCGAATAACCCGAATGATCTGGCAAGTTTGGCGATGGTCGTTGACTCGCCTCCAGGCAGAATCAAGCCATCAAGACTTTTGATTTCTTCAGCACTCTTAACGGGTAAAGCATCTACACCGCAATCCGATAAAGCTTGGATATGTTCTCGAACATCTCCTTGGAGTGCAAGGACTCCAATTCGCATTACCAGCCTCGCTCGGCCAAACGGTGTGGAACTGGAATATCAGCAACGTTGATTCCAACCATTGCCTCACCTAAGCCACGCGATACATCTGCTACAACCTTTGGATCTGTGTAATAAGTAACCGCTTTTACACAGGCCGCTGCACGTTGGGCTGGATTTCCAGACTTGAAAATTCCTGAACCGATGAATACGCCATCCGCCCCAAGTTGCATCATCATTGCAGCATCAGCTGGAGTTGCTACACCGCCCGCAGTAAAGAGCACGACGGGAAGTTTTCCAGTTGATGCAACTTCTTTAACCAAATCGTAAGGGGCTTGCAATTCCTTCGCAGCAACATAAAGTTCATCTTCGCGCATTGAAGTAAGCTTGCGTATTTCTCCACTGATTTTTCGCATATGTGTTGTTGCGTTTGATACGTCTCCAGTACCTGCTTCACCCTTGGAGCGAATCATCGCCGCACCTTCGTTTATACGGCGGAGAGCTTCACCGAGATTAGTTGCGCCACATACAAATGGAACCGTGAAATTCCATTTATCAATATGGTTTTCATAATCGGCAGGTGTTAATACTTCCGATTCGTCTATGTAATCAATCCCCAGTGTCTGCAAAACTTGTGCTTCAACAAAATGACCGATTCGCGCCTTGGCCATAACAGGAATCGAGACCGCAGCCTTGATTGCTTCAATCATGTCGGGGTCTGACATGCGAGCTACGCCACCTTGGGCGCGAATGTCAGCAGGAACTCGCTCAAGAGCCATAACAGCTACAGCGCCAGCATCTTCAGCAATCTTCGCTTGCTCGACATTGACAACATCCATGATGACGCCGCCTTTAAGCATTTCTGCCATGCCTCGCTTTACGCGAGCTGTACCGACTTCTCTTGCTTTATCTGCTGTACTCATGAGGCTTAGTCTACTTGGATTTAGAGGGTGCTGGAGACGGGGTTGTTGTGGCGTAAGTGAATACAGGAGCCTTATCTATTAAACCAATCCATGTTGAACCTTCACGCATATTCACCCGAGTCCCATCTTTCAATGTCCACATAGTCGGATCGGTTGGCATTGCACGATTCCAGTAGATGTCAAAAACTTTTCCATCGCGCAGAAGCCATGCCGTACCAGACCCAGTTACTTGGCTGAGCGGAGTTACCCCACCAAACTTGTCGTGATAAATCGAATCCGTGATTGAAACCTTTTGCAAAATGATATTTGCTGGAGATACCTGCAATCCGTTTGCATCTATATCAGGATTTGCACCATACGAAAGGAGCCAGCGTTTATCTGCCTCCGACCAAGAAGCCGAATAACTGGAGGCGGGCCAAGAGAATCTGACTTTCTCAACTCTCTCTCCTCCAACTGGAAGATCTCCAAAGGTGAATCCAATCGATTTAACAGTGTCGATAACAGCGCCTTCTTGCTTGGCCTTAGCTATTAAATCTTGCGCATGCAAAATTAGATTGGTTGGAGCTGTTCTCGTTAGATCGCGAGAATATATTGATTGAGGTTGTCGCTCAGCACTGAGATTTACTAAGTTTGCAGCAGCAATTACAGGACGCATTCGAGTTTGCTCTCCGCTATAAGCAAATGCCACGCGACCAAAACCTGCTGCAATATCAATATCACTAATCCGTGCGCTACGTACTGGGCCAATCAAAGACGGCAATCTCGTTGGATCTGTAAAAAATGCAGCAAGACGTGTTAAACCACCTTCTACTTGTTCAATATAGACAACATCAGCCTCGTTGATTCCAATTTGTGGATGCGCGGGCGGAGTATCATCAATTTTCACCATCAATATGGGTCCGTTGGTTCCGGGTCGATTTGTCAGAACATTTCGCTCAGTATGGTGCGTCACTTTTGAAACCACAGTGTTTACTGGCGAACATGCTGTAAGGCTGGTAATCACAACTCCGAGAGATAACAGTCCAATGACTGCACGCTTCATCTATAAATCCTTCTCTTCAAAATGGAACTTAGTAGGCCACTTTGCTCGACCTGCCAACCTAAATAATCGAAAGATCAGTTTCGAGCGAACTTGTGATACAGAGTTAACTGCCTCTAAATGAATCACTATTGCCATGCGAATCTTCTCCGTAAGAGATGTTAGTTCATCCACTAAAGAAAGTTTGATAGTGATATCCCCATCTATGACACTCTGCCTTAGAAACTTCAAGGACTCCGATAGTGCGCTTTCGGCATCCTCCCGCTCCTGAATATCGCTTCCTCTGGCTTGGTATGCATAGTTAGTAAGAAGCATCTCCGTGGCAGGATCAATCTCGGCAAGATGTGCAATTTCAAGGGCCAAGGCCGCTCGACGTTGGAGCAGAGCATCTAGATGTTCCCAGCTGGTTTCGACTCTATGGTGCAGTCGATCTAAACGTGATGCGCTGAAAGAGAGATACCATGCGAAAATTAAAATCAGGACGAGTGAAAGATATATGGAATTACTCATTACGCAATCTTCTCCTTCTCTCTGATGCGAGAACCACTTTGTTGCCACTCGCAGTAGCTATTTCATAGACGCTCGCGATTGCGGTGGCTACTGATGCCCAATCAAATCGAATTGATTCTTCACTGGCCTGAAGAGACAATTCACTCTTTCTTGTTGGTGAAGAGAGAAGTGAAATGATCGCACGAGCGCAGGCATGTGGATCTTCATTTGTGAATAGAGAACCAAGTCGGCCCTCTTGCAAGAGGTCAGAAAATGCTCGAATATCAGAAGCGACAATCGGCACTCCACCAGCCATAGCTTCAGCCAAGATGATGCCAAAAGATTCTCCGTGAGTATTTGGAGCTATATAAATATCAATGCTTTTAAAGAAGTCCGCTTTTTCTTCTTCGGTCAGTCTGCCAAGAAATCTGATGCGACGCACAATAAGTGGATCAAGTTTTTTCGTGAACGAGTCAGAGTCGCCGGGTCCCCCGACCAACACTTGAACGTCTGGGATTGAGCGAATTATTTCAGGTAGAGCTTCAAGGAGTACGTGCAATCCCTTTCGTGGCTCGTCAAATCGTCCTAGAAACCCAATTGTGTTTGGGCGATACCACTCTTCTCTTCGCGTCCCGTGAAGATATTTTTCGCGACGAATTCCGTTTGGAATGACGACTGCTTCGGTATCAAAATGCAATTTTAAAGTTTCGCGCGCTGCTTCGCTGACGGCAATTTTTGCACTCAATTTTTCCATTACGGGTTCGAGCATTGGTCCAATTGCATAAATTGCTTTTTGCTTTGGAGCTGATGCATGGAATGTTCCAACCATAGGACCTTCAGCGGATCCACATGCCAATAAAGATAAAGAAGGAATGGCAGGTTCATGCACATGAAGCACATCAAACTCATTGAGTTCAATCCATTGCCGCACACGCGATGCGGCTAAGGGTCCAAATAGAATACGAGCAACTGCTCCGTTAAATGGAATCGGTAACGGACGACCGGCAGAAACCACCCAACTCTCTTCGACTGCACTCTCATCATTTACTGGCGCGAGAAGCGAGACCGTGTGTCCATCTTTAATGAAATGTTCCGCAAGTTCCTTCATGTGGATTTGAACGCCACCTGGTGTATCCCACCCATAAGGACAAACCATTCCAATCTTTAGCTTCTTCATGGCCTTGCTCGTACTTCGCGTTCCTTGAAATCAGCGTCAATAAAAACTCGTTGGAGCATATGCCAATCTTCAGTTTTGGCCCTGATCCCCTTTTCAAAACGATGAGCCGTCTCTTGAATCATCGCTTGTACTTTTTCTTGACTCGAACCTGTTTTCGGAATCTCAACGACAGACTCGAACTCAATCTTTAATTTTGTGGGTGTGTAGGTTACGAATGCAGTTATCAGTGGTGCACCGGTTTGTAGTGATAATAAAGCAGGACCAACTGGCATGCGAGCCAGCTTGCCGAAGAAAGACACCTCTGCGGCAGTTCGTGAAAGATCACGATCACCGAGAAGGGCAACCAATTTTCCTGAGCGCAATCTCTGAGCAAGCTGCGCGATCGCGCGAGAATTGAGATCCAGAATTTCCAGTCCAATAGATTCTCGATAACTTAAGAATTTCCGAAATAACTTTTCAGGCTCGAGATGTTCAGCAACTGACACGACTGGGTAACCAATAGCGGCAAAATATGCACCTGCATGATCCCAATTCCCCGCATGGGGCAACGAAACAATTACTCCAATTCCTCGGTCAAGCGGGTCGGTAAGAAGATGCTGATTCACGACCTCTACTCGTTCAACAAGTTCTTCTCGGCTCCACGATTGCATCCGAAAAGTGTCAATCCAATACTTCGTATAGGACTGCATGCCTTTGTGAACGAGAAACTCTAGTTCTTTTTTATCCAACTCAGGTCTGCATATTGAATAATTTGAACGAAGGCGTTGAACACCTTTTCCATTCTTCCTATAGATTGATTCAGCGCCGCTCTTAGCTAATCGATAAGCTAAATCTTCTGGCATCAATCGGATGAGCTTCCAGGCAATGGAATACGCATAATAAATAACCAACGACTTCATGCGAACTTCCTAACAGCATTAAGTCTTTGAAAAACTGTGACCAATGAAAGAAGTGCAAGCAACCAAACTGAAACTGCAAGCGAGTACGGCAGGCCTAATCCAGCTAACCCAATTCCTACAAGAAGTATGACAAGGCGTTCTGTACGTTCGGCTACACCGACGCTGCATGAAATACCTAGAGCTTCTGCTCGAGCGCGAATATATGGAACGAGCAAACTCAAGACCATCGCAATAATCGCGATTGGGAGCAAACCATCCTCAATATTATGTAAATGATAAGCAAGCGAAAGAATCAGCACGGCATCGGTAATGCGATCTAATGTCGAATCTAGTACGGCTCCCCACTTCGTTCCACCGTTTGTGAGCCGTGCCATCGTTCCATCTAATAAATCTGAAAGTACGAGAACCGTGGTGATTAAAACACCAGCTAGATACTTGCCATGAGCAATAAAAACGATTGAAGCCGTAATCGACCCTAAGGCGCCAAAGACAGTCACCATGTTTGCAGTAATACCCATCGAGATGAGCGCGCGGCAGAGAGGCGTGATAAGACGCGTGACTGGGACCTTCAAATTCGTAGATAACATCAGGAGACATCGTAGGCTTTCTCACTGTGAGCGACCAAGTTTCATCAAAGATTAAGGTGGCAATTCTCGGCAAAAACGCCGACCAATTGGCCAGCGAACTCCAGGTGACTAGAGCCAGCCTCGATGAAGCCGATGTCGCCATATTTATTGTTAGCGCACATGATGGAATTACTCGGGCTGATATCGAAGAATGGCAACGAGCTCGGGAACTTTATATACCTTCTCTCGTTGCGATATCAGAGGCTGAATCTGGTGAATTAGATTTTGATGACATGAGCGCCATTGCATCCAAGATGCTCGATCCTCTGCTGATTCGATATTTGGTTCTCTATGACGATACTTCAATCCCGGTTGCTCTCATTGACTTAGAAAGTCTTAAAATCATCGACTACTCAATCGGAAAAGGTGTAATACGAGAAAGCGAGCAAGAGCATCGCGATTTGGTTGAAACATATAGAGATGAATATTTTGAGATGACAGAAGGCATGGGCTCTGGCGCTGTAGGTGCAGGTCTTATCTATCCAGCTTTTCCTTGGATTCAAGGCAAGAACATCGGCTTGGATCAGTTGAAAGAAGTTCTAGAGAGCATCCCAGGCATTAGATAGCGCTTTTCGAGTTTCGCTGAGAAGTTGTGGCAAGACTTTGGTCTGTCCGATGATAGGCATGAAATTAGCGTCTCCTCCCCAGCGAGGCACGACGTGTTGGTGGATATGTCCAGCAACTCCGGCGCCAGATACTTCGCCTTGATTCATTCCAAGGTTGAATCCATTCGCCCCTGATACCCGTCTAATTACTTTCATCGAATGCGCAGTTAACTCAAATATCTCATTGCGCTCAGAATTAGTCAGATCCGTAAGATCGGCAACATGCCTATTTGCGCACACAAGGACGTGTCCAGCGTTATATGGATATAAATTCATTACAACGTAGGCATCGACGCCTCGGTGAACAATCAATCCCTCTTCATCACTCAACGTCAGTATTCGACAGAATGGACACTCGATATCGTTTCCAGGAAGCGGACGATTTTCTCCACTGAGATAAACCATACGATGAGGAGCCCAGAGCCTCGACCATGCATCTGGCATGCCAGCACCACCCTGGATGGGTTCCATTAAATTTGCCTTCTATCCTTAATTGTCTGAAGAACTTCATCGATTGCATCTTGGATAGAAATTCCATTTTTCTGTTCGCCATTGCGATATCGGAATGAAACCGCGCCTGCATTCTTATCTTCTTCACCGGCGATCAACATAAAGGGAATTTTCTCCATCTGTGCATTTCGAATCTTCTTCTGCATGCGATCGTCTGATGTATCAACGTCCACTCGGATTCCAGCTTTGCGCATTTGAGCAGCCACATCTTGTAAGTAAGGGAGAAATTCGTCAGCGACTGGAATAGCGCGCACCTGAACGGGAGCAAGCCAGGGAGGAAAAGCTCCTCCGAAGTGCTCGGTCAAAACTCCAAAAAATCTTTCAATAGAGCCAAAGAGAGCTCGATGAATCATTACTGGTTCTTGTCTAGATCCATCTGCAGACTGATATTCAGCTCCAAAACGATGAGGGATTTGGAAATCAACTTGGATGGTTGACATCTGCCAGGTCCGTCCAATTGCATCCTTAGCTTGGACTGAAATTTTTGGCCCATAAAAGGCCGCACCCTCGGGATCTGGAACAAGTTTTAAATTTTGTTTTTCTGCAGCGGCTTGAAGTGCATTAGTTGCAGCCTCCCACGCTTCATCCGAACCAACTGATTTTGCAGGATTGCGTGTTGATAGTTCGAGATAGAAATCATCGAGTCCGTAGTCACGCAAAAGGTTTAGTACGAAAGTCAAAAGCGAGTCTAACTCCCCTGGCATCTGTTCACGTGTGCAATAAATATGCGCATCATCTTGAGTAAAACCACGAGCGCGGGTTAAGCCATGGATGACGCCTGACTTTTCATATCGATACACAGTTCCAAATTCGAATAGACGTAAAGGAAGTTCTCTGTATGAACGATTTCGCGAATTAAAGATCAAAGTATGGAATGGGCAATTCATGGGTTTCATGTAGTACTTCTGACCTGCACGCTTCACCGTGCCATCAGCATGAAACTCTTCGTCCATCACCATCGGTGGGTACATACCCTCTGAGTACCAATCTAAATGACCTGACTGTTCAAAGAGAGCAGCTTTCGTAAGATGGGGTGAGTAGACGAATTCGTATCCTTCTTCTTCATGGCGTTTACGTGAGTAATCCTCCATGGCGCGTCTGACAATTCCACCCTTGGGATGAAAAACTGCAAGTCCAGAACCAATTTGCTCTGGAAAACTAAATAGATCAAGTTCTACACCAAGTCGACGATGATCTCTCTTCTCTGCTTCCTCGAGCATATGCAGATACGCATCAAGAGCCTCTTGTGTTGGCCAGGCTGTTCCATAAATACGTTGGAGCATTGGATTCTTTTCAGAACCACGCCAATAGGCAGCAGCCGTGCGCATCAATTTGAAAGCAGGAATATGTTTTGTTGAAGGCAAGTGAGGACCCCGGCAAAGATCGCTCCATACAGGTTCGCCATCGCGTCCTAAATTGTCATAAATAGTTAATTCTGCGCCACCGACTTCGACAGAAGATCCATCTTCGGTTGAACCAGACTTCAATCCGATAAGTTCACATTTATATGGTTCGTGCGCCAATTCTTTAAGAGCATCACCTTCAGAGGTGACGCGGCGTCTAAATCGTTGTCCCGCCTTAATGATTTTGCGCATCGAACTTTCAAGCTTGATTAAATCCTCTGGCGTGAAAGGTCGTTCCGGGTCAAAGTCGTAATAGAAACCGTCTGTGACCGGAGGACCGATTCCAAGTTTTGTTTCAGGAAACACTTCTTGCACTGCTTGGGCCATCACGTGAGCAGTTGAATGTCGTAGAACTGCTAAACCTTCAGGTGAATCGATACTTACGCCTTCGATTACATCACCATTCTTCAATTCAGTCCACAAATCTCGGAGCTCACCATTGATGCGACAGACCACGATATTTGAAATCTCTTGAAAGAGATGGGTAGGACGAGTCTCGCTATCAATCAGTTGGGATTGACCATTGACGATGACAGTGAGACTGGACATGGCGCCAATCTATCAAGAATTAGGCGTGGACCTCGAGTTAATAAGGTATTGAGTGCGCAACTTTTCAGCCTCAGCTGAAATCCGATACTTACTCACTTCGCCGTTTTGCCAATGTAATTCGGAGACCAAAACCATCTCCCGAAGGCTGGATAGGACATAAAGACCATCGGCACTCTTCAGATCTTCCTTGAAGAGAACTTTCTCAGTTACAGAGAACCATTCAAGAAATATCCCCCTCACAATACCTGGCAAGCAACCGGATGAGAGAGAAGGCGTGAAGAACTTCCCGTCTGATTCAATCAAGAGATTGGCTAAACCAAATTCGCATACTTCATTGCGCTCATTGAAGTAAAGAAGATCATCGCATCCCTTACTTGCAGCAATACGCATGCCTGCCGCCGATTCTCCATACGATAGCGACTTAATTCCGCTGAGCATAGAAGATGAATATTTTTTGACTGGTGATACCAACATCTTATGAGGGGCGGTACGCGCAGGAGCATCTTCATGGGTGATGAGGTATGTGCCATCTGCAAATATCGTGAATCGTAAACGCCCTCTTACAAGAGGCAGTTTGAGCAGAAGGCTGTCGATATCTTCGCGAAGCTGTGCCCAATTGACCAAGGCGAATTTCAATCGATTTGTTGAATCTATCGCCCTTTCAATATGTCTATTCAGGAAAAATGGCTGACCATTCTCAGTCTTGATAGTTTCAAAAATACCGTCGCCTCGTAGCCAAGTATGCCCAGTTGCGGGTAAAGAGAAATTCTCGCCGGCAGAAAATACATAGTTACTCATGTTTATTCATGCCTCCCATCCGCAATAGCGATTAATCTTTCCGCCTTAAGTTTGGTCTCTTCCCATTCTCCTCTGCTATCACTCGCCCAGGTTATTCCCGCGCCAGTGCCAAAACATAGATCTCCATCTTTTACAAAGAATAAGCGAATACCAACCGAGAGCTGACCAGTTATCTCACCATTTTCGCGATGGATATATCCGAGGATTCCGCAGTAGGAACCACGTTGGTTTTCATGAGTTGTAATGATCTTTTTTGCCGCACTTTTCGGAGCACCGGAAATCGAACCTGCAGGCAAAATCTCTGAAATTTTCGACAGTGGAGTTGAAAGCGTTCCAATTACATCGGATACCAAATGAAAAAGGCCAGGATGTTTTTCGATATCAAGTAAGCGAGGGACCTCAATTGAACCACTTTCAGAAATTTCTCCAAGATCATTACGCATGAGATCTACAATCATGATGTTTTCTGCGCGATCCTTCTCGCCAAACTCTGGAATCCTTGAAGTGCCCTTAATTGGAGAGCTGGTCAATTGGATTTTTCCATTGATTGTTTTCAGCTCTAAGAACCTCTCTGGAGAAGCGGAGGCAACTTCGATCTCCCCTACATTGAAGTATGAGGCAAAGGGAGCTGGGTTATTTTTTTGCATAACAGCAAATAGCCCACGTAATCCATCATCTGGAAGTTGGATTTTGCGTTGAAGTAAACGGCAGGCGTTAACTTGATATACATCGCCATCAACTATGGAATTTCGTATCGATTCAACATACTCAATATATTCTTCTTCTGAATGAGATGAATTCCAAGGAGAAGAATCAACGATCCATTTGTAATGAGCGAATGGTTTCTCTTGAATATTTCCAAGTCGTGCACATGTCCATTCACCTTCGTATGTAACATGCAACGCCCAGAAACCGTCACGATCTAAAGCATCTGGTGAATTCACGACCTCGAGAATTTCTGTGGCCGATCGGCCATTCATCCAGAAAATCTCTTTCATGGCACCAACCTTAGGCCTCCCCTTGCGCGAAATTGGCGCGCACTCTCCTCCTGCGCTAACCTTGACCCACATGCGGACGTAGCGCAGTTGGTAGCGCGGAACC
>CAYRJB010000026.1:0-13232 GCA_964424485.1 uncultured Actinomycetes bacterium | reverse complement strand
CCAGTATCGTCCACCACGATGATTAGAACTGCTACTCCCAAAGATGTACAGGCGATCCATGACCTGATTGTTGAATTAGCGATTTACGAAAAAGAGCCTGATGCGGTGATCGCTTCCCCACAAGACCTACAAGTGAATCTCTTTTGCGATTCGCCTAAAGTTTTTTGCGAAGTGGTGGAGGTCGACCAAGAAATCATTGGTATTGCAATCTGGTTCAATAACTATTCAACCTGGGAGGGCTCTCATGGAATTTATCTCGAAGATCTGTATATCAAGCCTGATTTTCGAGGAGCAGGTTGGGGTAAAGCACTCCTGAAGCATCTTGCCCAAAAATGTATCTCAAATGGTTGGAGCCGTTTTCAATGGTGGGTTCTGGATTGGAATGAACCATCCATTGAGTTTTACAAGGCGCTTGGCGCGACACCGATGGACGAATGGACCGTCTTCAGAGTCAGCGGAGAATCACTTCGTAAATTGGCCAATTCATGAATACTCCCCTGAATTCCTTTGTAACAGACCGAATCTATGTCAGGCCATTACAAAAAAGTGATGCGCAGTCAATGCTCGAATACCACAGCGACCCTAAAGTTACCAAGTACATTCCCTGGCCGACGCGCAATCTTGAACAAGTTAGCGAAGCACTAGATAAATACATCACTTATATAAGTCTTGAAAAAGAAGGCGATTATTTAATGCTGGGATTTTTCCGCAAAGAAGATGATCAACTTCTCGGACAGATCAATGCTATGTACCGAAGCGAAGAACACCAACTTGCGGAGTTTGGCTATGTCATCAATCCACGATTTGCCGGCCAAGGTTTTGCAACCGAAGCTGTCAAGGAAATGATTTCGGAAATTTTTAAAACTGGAAAGTTTCATCGAGTCATAGCAAGAATGGATGCACGCAACAGTGCATCAGCGCGATTGTGTGAAAGGCTCGGACTGAGGCTCGAAGCTCATCATCTTCAAGATGATTGGTTCAAAGGTGAATGGACTGATACATATATTTACGCAATACTGAAGAAGGAGTGGAGATAAAAATTTCCAATGGCTAATTTTTTAGCAAATTTTCCAGGCTTCATGGCTACAGCATTTCTTCTCGCCATGGTTCCGGGCCAGGGAGTTGCCATGATTCTGCGCCAATCCATTCTTGGCGGGACAAAGGCGGCGCTCTTCTCTGTACTCGGAAATAGTTCAGGTCTTGTTATTTGGGGAACTATGTCCTCTCTTGGTCTCTCAGCGATTTTTGCCGCAAGCCCCACTGCTTACAACATTCTTAAGTGGGTAGGTGTTGCTTATCTAGCCTTCCTCTCCATTCAAACACTCTTGCAGTTGAAAAATGAATCAGGAAAATTCCAATTAGAGGGAGAGCTCAAAGCTTCGCCCTTGGCTGCATATCGAGTTGGCATCATTACCAATCTCACGAATGTAAAAGCAGCAGTCTTTGCAGTTGCATTCATCCCTGCATTCGTCCCAAAAGAATTTAACCTTGGTCTTGGCGTTTTCATTCTCGGGTGGGTGTGGGCGCTCACCTCTATGAGTTGGTATTTGATGCTTATTGCAATGGTTGACCGTGCATCTCTATTCCTTGCAAAACCGAAGGTACGCAGAATCTTGACAGGTTTCTCTGCCGCAGGAATTCTCTTCCTCGCAATTGGACTAGCGCTATCTAAACAGCACGCTTAATTATTCGGTCGGATGATCCCCCACGTGGGTTCCCGCGATTCTCTTCTCCCAGACGCTTTGTGCGCCAGAATGTCCGGCAAGAACAACCGTCAAGATAGAAAAAATAGAGAGAATCACCAAAAAGATTCGCGCAAGCCTCTGCAAAGATCGCGAGATTCTAGAACCGAGTACCCAATAGGTCAGCAGAATCAAAAAAACCAAACCAGAAACTATCGTTGTGTATTTTCCATACAACGCGTGTGATTGAGGCAATCCAACTCGTGAAGCCAATACTTCTCCACTTTGGTTAGCAAGAAATGCTGAACCTGCAACAATCGCAGCACCAACAAGAAGAAGCCCTTGGAAGCGAGAGAACTTGTTCTTACTGATGAAGTAGACGAGCGTTACCGCATAAAGAGGTGCTAAGACGACGACTGCATGCACTACCAATGGGTGAATAGGAATCCCGGCGATTGTGTCAAAGAACAGCGTTTCCATACTTGCTCCAGTGCTAATTCGACGGGAAGTAAGGCGAGTCTAAATCCAGCCAATCTCTTCCACTAGTACCCTTGCCGAAACGAAAAGGGAGATTCATGAAAAAAGCACTCTTCGCCGAATTCCTCGGCACATTCCTCTTATTACTTGCCGGCGCTGGTTCCATCATCGTTGGAAAAGTTGATCTTCTTGGTGTGGCACTTGCGCATGGTTTAGCGATTTTTGTTGCAGCAACAGCCCTTGGAGCAATCTCTGGTGGCCACTTCAATCCTGCAATTTCCTTGGCATTTTTCGCTACAAAGAGAATCGGCGGACAAGATCTAGTCCTTTATATTGCTTCTCAATTAGCTGGTGCGACTGTCGCCTCCCTTCTTCTTAAGTGGATATTTGATGGCACCTCAACACCTGGATTCACGACTGCAACTTCCACGCAAGCTCTTGTAGCTGAAGCGGTAGCAACTGCAACACTTGCACTCGTCATTTGGGGATCTGCTGTTGATGCACGCAACAATGCTGGAGGTCTCGCGCCTCTTGCTATTGGACTCACAATCACCGCAAACATCATGACCTTCGGACCGTTGACAGGCGCAGCCCTCAACCCTGCACGTTGGTTTGGTCCAGCACTTGTTGCGGGTTCTTGGAACAATGCTTGGGTTTATATAGTCGGACCTTCGCTAGGTGCAATTGTTGCTGCACTTTCTTACGAATATTTCGTTGACGCTAAGAAATAGGAAATAGAAGAACTTATGTCTGATGCAGTAGTTATCCTCGACTTCATTGCAACTTTTGCTTTTGCATGGGTTGGGGCTCGAGTTGCTGCAACAAAGGGACTCGATTACGGCGGCATTCTCTTCGTTGCCGCCGTATCAGCCTTATCTGGTGGAACTTTCCGAAATATTGTCTTACAGACTCATCCAGCATGGGTTGATCACCCTTATTTGTTGATTGCTGTTGGGATTGCATTTCTTATTACGATCATTGCTGCTACTAAGCGCCCTGTTGGAAAACTAGGCCTCATTCTCGACTCATTTGGACTTGGTTTTTCAGTTATTGCCGCAGTCGATGTCTCCTTGAGGGCACATACTCCTATCTACGCCGCAATTGTTCTCGGAGTTCTTTCTGGAGTTCTCGGAGGGCTCACTAGAGATGTCCTCTGCCAAGTTCCTCCAGTGCTACTTCACCGCGAAACCTCTGGAACGGTTTCGGTTCTAGGCGCATGTGTATATGCCGCGCTTTATCACGCGGGGTACAACTCTCTCATAGCTGGAATATCTGGCGGTGTGCTTATTGTTTTGCTGCGATTGGCTTCTATAAAGTGGAAGATCAACCTTCCTAAAATTCAATAAAACCTATAAGAAGATGTCGGCTCTACTTCTCCTCAAGATAACTCTCGGCCCAATAATGGTTGCTCTCGCCTACTTTCTTGGTCGCACAAAAGGGCATGGCATCGGCGGTAGATTAATTGGACTGCCCATCACAACTGGTCCTTTCATTCTTATTGTTTCACTACAAGAAGGTTCATCCTTCGGCAAAGCTGCAGCACATGGAGTGATACTTGGACAAATTGCCTTAGCAAGTTATTGCTGGATCTATACCTACATCAGTCCCAAAATGCATTGGCTCCCTGCTTTGCTCGTCGCAACAATCTCCGTCCTCACAGTTGGTTTCGTCACGACGGAATCGAATCTCTCGACAACGCAGGCACTCGTCATTCTGACATTGTTATGGTTACTAGAGATGAGATTCTGGCCCAATGTTTCTTTGAACAAAATTTTTACGGAGAATCCACCATGGGAATTGCCGGCGCGGATCATTGTTACATTGGTCATCTTCATAGGTTTGTCCGCGCTTGCACCACATCTAGGGGCAAAGATTTCAGGGGCTCTTTCGACATACCCTGTCATTGCCTCGGTCATCGCGGCTTTCAATCACAAACGTTATGGTCCCCAGGCGACTATGGCTACGTTACGAGGACTCATGGAATCGTTCCCACTCACTATCGTATTCATAGCGTTTTTGGCTTATCTCTTGTGATGTCAGAAGGAACGATTACTCTCTAACCATGTCGATACAAGAGTCAGATTTCATTTTTCAACCGACTCTTGATGACGTTGGCCATCCTCTTTCACAGACAACCTTTGTAGTTGTCGATTTAGAGACGACTGGTGGCTCACCAATAGATTCAAAAATTACAGAATTTGGCGCAGTCAAAGTACGAGGCGGCGAAATCCTTGGTGAATTTAAGACTTTTGTAAACCCAGAGATGCCAATACCCGCCTACATAACTGTTCTCACAGGAATAACTGATGCAATGGTCGTTGAAGCGCCAACTATTGCGGAAATATTTCCAAACTTTCTGGCATTTTGCGGGTCTGAGAAAGAGACGGTGCTGGTCGCGCACAACGCTCCTTTTGATCTCGGTTTCCTAAAAGCAAATGCAAAAGAACTTGGTTATACCTGGCCCTCCTATCAAGTTCTCGACACAGTTCGAATCGCTCGCATCGCCTTGGCGAAAGATGAGGTTTCCAATTACAAACTCTCCTCTCTCGCGACATTCTTTCGCACCAGCATCAAACCAACACACCGCGCGTTGGATGATGCTCAAACTACCGTTGAAGTCCTTCATGGTCTCATTGAAAGATTAGGCAATCGCGGCGTTCAGACTCTCGAAGATTTACGTGAATTCACTCATCGAGTCACTCCAGAGCAAAGAGCCAAAAAATATCTGGCAGAGAAAGCTCCTTCAGCGCCAGGTGTGTATATATTTCGCGACCGCCAAGGCGATCCTCTATATATCGGTACATCACGTAACTTGCGTTCAAGAGTACGAACATATTTCAGTTCAGCAGAGACACGCTCTCGCATCAGAGAGATGATTTCGATTGCAGAGAAGATTGATTACATCATCTGTCCTACCCCGCTTGAAGCAAATATTCGAGAAATTCGTTTAATTTCCGAAAAGCAACCTCGGTACAACCGAAGATCTCGTTTCCAAGAAAAAGTTGCCTGGATAAAAGTTACAAACGAAAGATTCCCAAGACTTTCGATTGTCCGTAACAGTCGCGATCTCACCGATGAAGATGGATGGTGCGGGCCTTTTCGAGGTTCACATTCTGCCCAACTTGCTCTAGAGGCTCTTCACGAAGTTTCAAAAATACGTCAATGCACTCCCCGAATTACAAAAACTTCTCAATCCAAATCCTCACCATGCGCTTTATATGACATGGGTAAATGTGGTGCGCCTTGTATAGGCGAAGAAGACGATATTACTTATCTCGATCATGTTGCGGTTGTGAAGTCTCAAATGCATGAGAATTCCTCAACTGTTGAGCTCGCACTTCTCTCAAGAATGGAAAAGCTTGCCGCCGATGAACGATTCGAGGAAGCCTCCGAGATTAAGGAACGTTTCTCCGCTTTCGCTCGCGGAGTCTCCCGGGGCCATCGAATCAGATCCCTAACTCGCCTGTCGGAACTTTTAGTGGCAAAGAAGATCGAATCCGGTTGGGAATTTGTTCATATTCGCTACGGCAAGCTGGTTGGTTCGGCAACTGCACAAGTCGGAGATAAGTTTTCAGAAGTAATTTCATCTCTTAAAATGACTTCCGAAGTTCTAGCACCATCTCAAAATATTCTTCCTTATTCGACGTACGAAGAAGTTGAGCGCCTTCTCAACTATCTAGATGAGGGTGTTCGTATAGTCGAAATTGATGGCGAATGGTCTATGCCTACGCATGGTCCTTCGCGAATTTATGAATCTTTAAAAGAGGGCGATGATTGAACGATTTAAGCTGGATGGGAAATTGCAATCTCTTGCGAAAGCCTTGCCCATCGATCAACTAAAGCGCGAGCTTTTCCTGAATCAATAGCCTGATTAGCCAAAACCAAACCATTTGCTAACTGCTGTTCTATTGATAAAGAGAAATCAGCCTTAAACGCAGCAATTGCCGCGGCTGCATTAAGAGCTATCGCATCTCGATGCGGACCTTGCCTGCCGGACAAAACCGTTCGAGTTATTTCTGCATTCTCGTCTGCATCTCCGCCAACCAATTCTTCGATCGGCGCATTCTCAAGACCCAAGTTGGTTGGATCAATTCTTTCTATATGTACCTTGCCATCCGCTACTTGATACACAGTCGAAGTAGTAGCGAGTGTGAGCTCATCAAGCCCATCATCTCCACGAAAAACAAATCCCTCACTGCCTCTTTTTGCCAGTACATCGGCCATCACCGGAAGCATTCGTTCATTTGAAACACCTATTGCTATTGCTACAGGTTTGGCAGGATTGGCAAGAGGTCCCAAAATATTGAAGACGGTCGGAACTCCCAATTCCTTTCGCGCAGGAGCAGCAAATCGCATAGCAGGATGGAACTTTGGTGCAAAACAGAACCCAATTCCAATTTGTCTCACTATTTCAGCAACACCATCACCATTGATGTTGATATTAATTCCTAGCGCTTCTAGCAGATCTGCTGAACCAGATTTGGAAGTTGCCGCGCGATTGCCATGTTTGACAACACGTGCTCCAGCCGCAGTTGTAATAATCGCAGCAGTTGTGGAGATGTTGATCGTATTAGCACCGTCTCCGCCGGTACCAACAATGTCGACAGCTCGATCTGGAATGGAGATTGGTGAAGCAAATTCATACATTTGATCTATCAACGCTGAAACTTCCGTGGCCGACTCGCCCTTGTTTTTAAGTTTCAGAAGAAAATCTTTGATTGTTTCTAAAGGGGCATTTCCTTGCAAAATCTCATGCATTGCCCAATGAACAGATTGGGTTGAGAGATCTTGCTTTAAATCTAAGGTTTGGAAAACGTCGCTCCACGTCATGAGCGCGTTGCAACTACATTCTTGCGCAAGAGATTGGCCGCCTTTTCAGCAAGAGCAAATGGATCGACAGGATGCAACATCACATCATCCGCGCGAGACCAAGAGCCAAGCCAAGCATCGGTTGGGCGTGCAACAATCAGCAGAACAGGTGGGCAGTTGAAAACTTCATCTTTCAATTCGCGTGAAATTCCCATGCCACCTTCTGGGTGAGCTTCTCCGTCTAGAATAAAGAGATCGACTTTCTTCTTAGAATCAACATGGAGGCGAACAGCGGGCCCGGTTGCAATCTCTGTGATGCGGTGCTCAGGCAGATCGGCAGCAATACGTCGCCCTAGCGATGCCACGATATGGGCGCGAGTGTCCTGATTGTGGCTATAGACGACAATCTGAAGCGGATTTTGGGCTGATGTGCTCGACATAGTGTGCTTAGTCTAGTCCCCGAGTCATACGTTCTCGCCTTTGAATCTGTCGTGAGGCAAACCACAGGACAGGGGGCTACCTCAGCGACCCTCATGCGGGGAAATTGCCACTTTTCGGGAATAATCGCCCCGTGAGCACCTCAAATCTAAATAGCCTCAATAGTTCGACTACCCCTGCGCGTATCAATCGTCCGAATATGGTTGCGGTTGGAACAATCGTTTGGCTCTCAAGCGAACTTATGTTTTTCGCAGCGTTATTTGCAATGTATTTCAACACGCGTGCCGTGCAAGGTCCATCCATCTGGAAACAGTCGACAGATATTTTGAACATACCTTTTGCTTCAATTAACACGACAGTTCTTGTTCTCTCTTCTGTCACTTGTCAGTTTGGCGTCTTCGCTGCTGAACGTTTCCAACTCAAGCGCACTGGTTCAGTTTTCCAGTTTTCAAAATGGGGAATGCGCGAGTGGTTTGCACTCACCTTCTTGATGGGAGCATTCTTTATTGGCGGCCAGATATATGAATACGCGAATTTGGTTGGAGAAGGCTTATCTATCTCCTCACGCGCATATGGATCTGTCTTTTATATTGCAACAGGTTTCCACGGACTGCACGTAACCGGTGGCCTCATTGCCTTTCTTATTTTGATGGTCCGAGTTTCAAAAGCTCGCCGATTTGGGCATTCTCAAGCAACTTCAGCAATCGTTGTTTCGTATTACTGGCACTTCGTTGACATTGTGTGGATCGCTCTCTTCTCGGCGATCTACCTGATTAAGTAGTGAGGAAACTCTTGATGAAAACTCTTGGTAAATCTGTGAGCAGATTTAGTCGATATCGTCGCCATAAGTTAGCTGGTCCTGTACTAGTGCTTGCAGGATTGCTCACGACAGGAACTGCGTTCACGTTTGCTTCAGCTCTGCCTAATACAGCCACTACTGTCACAAACGTAACTTCAACACAGATTGAAGAAGGCAAGCGTCTTTTCGCTCAAGGTTGCTCTTCATGTCATGGCCTCAATGCTGAAGGCTCAAAGATTGCTCCCTCGCTTATCGGAGTTGGAGCAGCTGCAGTTGATTTCCAAGTAGGCACTGGCCGTATGCCAATGGCTGATATGAGTCAACAAGCACAGCGTAAGAAACCCGTTTATAACGCTGAACAAACAGCAGCACTCGCTGCCTATGTTGCATCCCTAGCCCCAGGCCCTGATGCCATCGATCCAGCTACGCTTAATTACGAACGTGATGGCAATGTTGCAGAAGGTGGAACTCTTTTCCGCACAAACTGCGCGATGTGCCATAACTTCTCTGCACAAGGTGGTGCGCTTACTCAAGGAAAATACGCGCCAACCTTGATGGGTGTTGCACCAGAAAAGATTTATGAAGCAATGATTACTGGTCCTCAGTCAATGCCAGTGTTTAGCGATAAGACGATTACTCCTCAAGAGAAACTTTCTATCATCAAGTTCATTAAGAGCGTTGAAAAAGAGCCAAATCTTGGCGGCGCTCCACTTGGAAAAGTTGGCCCCGTAACCGAAGGTCTTCTTGCATGGGTACTTGGTCTTGGATTACTAATAGGCATAGCTGTATGGCTTGCAACGAAGGCGAGATAAGTGATGAGCAAAATAGAAAAATTTGAAGATCCTGGTCTGCCTGCTCACGTACATCGCAAAGCTGATCACGATCCAAAAGCTGAAAAACGCGCGGAACGGCAAGTTGCAATTCTCTTCAGCCTTTCAGCTCTCGGCACAATCACACTCATTGGTTCATACACCGCAATGCCTAAAGAATGGGTAGTTTTTCTTCCCATTCTTGGAACTCAAAATGCGCAAGCACTCGGAATTGGATTAGGTCTCGCTGGAGCTCTTTTCTTCCTTGGAATGGGCGCGGTTCACTGGGCCAAAACATTGATGCCAGATACAGAAGTTGTGGCGCAACGCCATGAATTTCGTTCTGACGAAGCCGACCGTGAAGATTTTGTAAAGACTATTAAGGAGCAAGCAGCTGCATCTGGCTTAGGTCGCCGCTCGCTCATCAAGCGTTCACTTCTTGGCGCTATCGGTCTTGCAGGTCTTTCTCCACTGGTTCTACTTCGCGACCTTGGACCCTTGCCAAAGAAAACTTTTGAGAAGACCAATTGGGCAGCTGGAACAAGACTCGTCTCAGATCCAGGCGATCGTCCTATCAAAGCTTCTGATCTTGAAGTTGGAGCGGTTGCTCAAGTGCAACCAGAATTACCGATGGGTGTTAAGCGGACACTTGAAGATGTTGGTGTAGATGCAGTTCTCTTGATTCGTCTTCGCCCTGAAGAATTTAATTTGGATTCAGAGAGACTCTCGTGGACTCACGATGGCATTATCGCTTTTTCAAAGATCTGCTCACACATGGGTTGCGCAGTTGCACTCTACGAACAGCAGACGAAGCACTTGCTCTGCCCTTGCCACCAGTCCACATTCGATGTCACGCGCGCAGCTAAGGTTATTTTTGGACCTGCAGCGAGACCACTTCCTCAACTTGCAATCACAGTCGACAGCGAGGGTTACCTTGTTGCAAAGCAACCATTCACCGAACCAATCGGTCCGAGCTTCTGGGAGCGTAATAGTCAATGAGCGCTAAAGAAAGAATCGCTGGCAACTTTGCTAATGCAGTAGATGAGCGCACTGGGGCCGCAAAGTGGCTGAAGAAAAACCTCACCAAGGTCTTCCCTGACCATTGGTCATTTATGCTCGGTGAAGTTGCTCTGTACTCATTCATCATCTTGCTACTTACTGGAACATTCCTCACCTTCTGGTTTGACCCTTCACAACGCGAAATTGTTTATAACGGTTCATATGAGCCTTTGAAGAACATTGAGATGTCCGCTGCGTATGCATCGACTCTTCATATTTCTTTTGATGTTCGAGGTGGCTTACTCATGCGCCAGATTCATCACTGGGCTGCCTTGCTCTTCCTCGCAGCAATGATTGCTCACTTAATGCGCGTATTCTTCACGGGCGCATTCCGTAAGCCACGTGAAGCTAACTGGCTCATCGGTGTTGGTCTGGTAACACTTGGAATTGTTGAAGGCTTCCTTGGTTATTCACTTCCAGATGACTTGCTATCTGGCACAGGAATACGTATTGCAGAAGCGATCATTCAAGCTATTCCGGTCGTTGGTTCATATCTGGCCTTCTTTGCCTTTGGTGGCCAATTCCCTGGTCATGATTTTATTCCGCGCATTTATACCGTCCACGTACTACTTCTCCCTGGAGCGTTTCTTGCCCTCATCACTATTCATTTAATGTTGGTTTGGTATCAGAAACACACTCAATATCCAGGCCCAGGACGCACAGAGAAAAACGTGGTCGGATACCCATTGATGCCAATCTACATGGCTAAAGCTGGTGGCTTCTTTGGAATTGTCTTCGGAGTTACCGCCTTTCTCGGCGCTGTTGCTTCGATCAACCCTATTTGGGCATATGGTCCATACACGCCCGGACAGATCTCTGCCGGTTCACAACCAGACTTCTATATGGGTTGGCTCGATGGTCTAGTGCGCATGTCTCCCCCATTGGAGACCCACGCCTTTGGACATACCATCTCTTGGAATATTTTAATTCCAGGTTTGATTGTTCCTGGAATTCTCTTTACGGGCATGGCGCTCTATCCATTTATTGAAGCGTGGATTACCGGAGATAAGCGAGAACATCATCTCCTCGATCGTCCTCGCAATGTGCCTAATCGCACCGCACTTGGCGCGACTTCCATAGCCTTCATTCTGGTCACATTGATTAACGGTGGTAATGACATCATCGCTACACATTTCCACCTCTCCATTAATCAGATCATGTGGATGTCACGTATCGGCATTTTTGTTGTACCACCCATCGTCTTTGTAATCACCAAGCGCGTTTGCCTCTCGTTGCAACGTGCCGATCGCGACCTCGTTCTCCATGGGCGTGAAACTGGACGTTTGGTGATGTTGCCACATGGTGAGTTCGTTGAAATTCATGAGCCACTCTCAGATGCTCGCAAATTCACCCTCACAAGCCATGAGCAGCCTGTTGCACTCCCCGCTGCAGATGAAGATGCCTCTGGTGTGGCAGTACGTGGAAGAATCCGCAACAAGATCCGTGCTCGCTGGAGCGCAGCTAATGCTGAGCAAGTTCCAGCTGTCACCAAGAACGAACTTGAACATGGTGGTCACCACTAAGAGTTAAAAACTCAAAAGCCCTGGACTTCACGGTTCAGGGCTTTTTTAATCTCACAAATCGATCTGTTCAACAACGTTGAAGACAGACTCTCCACGCGCACATCAAAGTGGCATTTCCGGCGTTCGGCTTCGGCCAAAGGGAAGCCTCACGCCAGAGTAGAAATGCATGGAATGTGTTTTCGCGTGTTGAGATCTAGCTTCAACTAACGTTGAACCAGATCTGAATTTGTGAACTTAATAAAGTTGCTTGTAATAGAAAGTGCAATCTGAGAGCTCACCATCGGGAGAGGCTGCGTAATCAGGAACGGTTCCCGTGACACTCCATCCAAGTTTGGGATAAAGATAATCTGCATCGCTATTTGCTTCAGTATCAAGTACAAGCAGGCTCTTCCCACTCATGCGCGCCTCAAGCTCGAGGTAGTGCATTAATTTAGATGCGATTCCTTGCCCTTGCATATCCGAGCGCACAAGCAATTTACGAACTTCGGCCCTGTGTTGCGCAGTCTGTTTAGGTGCAAACGCGAGCTCTACAACGCCAACTATTTCATTCTCCTTGGTTGCATAAAGAATCTTCGCTCGTCCGTAATGGACTTCTCTAAGTTCTTGCTCCCAAAACTCCTCATAGGTTTCAATGGATGTACCAGCGAGATAACCGACGCTCGCACCTTGCTCGACAGCATCTGAAAGCAATTGTGCGAAGGGAAAAGAAAACTCCTCGAGCTCTTCAGTCGAGGAGTTGAGAACGTGTATTTCCACGTAATTCTTCTTGATTATCTTTGCGTGATTAGTGGTGATCTGCTGGTTGATGCCCTGGGCGTTCGTATTCAAGAACAAAACCAAATACAGAGACAAAAAGCGCTCCAACTGCAATAAGTGTCAGCCACCATCCGATGAGTAAACCCATACCAGCGGCACAAGCTGATAACGCCAATGGAAGTGGCCACCATGAATGAGGAGAATAGAAGCCAAGCTCACCTGCACCATCTGCAATTTCGGCCCCAACGTTATCTTCGGGAAGTACGTTGCCAAGTCGCTTTGATGTAAACCAGAAATAAAAGCCAACGAGGGCTGCTAGTCCACCTGAAAGGAAGAGTGCAGTTATGCCTAGCGCTTCTCCTCCAACCTGCCAATAGATGACGGTCATGAGGAAATAAAACGCTGCGAGTCCGCCGAAGAGAAGTTTTGCTGTTTTCATTTATTTTTACCTGTTGTCCCTATTAATGAAGCTTCTCAATTTGAACACCCGGATGATGCAGATCAAATGCAGGCCGTTCGGAACGAATGCGTGGCATGGATGTGAAGTTGTGGCGAGGTGGAGGACATGAGGTTGCCCATTCCAACGAAGCGCCGTAGCCCCAAGGATCATCAACGGTGACCTTTGGTGATTGACGTGTAATCCACACATTGATGAAGAACGGAATCATCGAAAGCCCGAGAAGGACGGATCCGATAGTTGAAACTTCGTTCATAAATGTGAAGCCATCAAGTGGGGAATAGTCGGCGTAACGACGTGGGAAGCCCTTGATGCCCAGCCAGTGCTGGATGAGGAATGTGAGATGGAAGCCAAAGAAGAGTGTCCAGAAGTGAATCTTTCCAAGGCGTTCGTTCAACATCTTGCCTGTGAACTTTGGCCACC
>CAYRJB010000025.1:3948-13424 GCA_964424485.1 uncultured Actinomycetes bacterium | reverse complement strand
TCATAACCCCAAACCAATAACTCATCTTTTCGCCATAACGCTTTTCGATGAGTGGAAAATAGGAAGTGCGGTCTGAGGAAATGGCCATTAGATCTTTTTCGCTTCTGAGATTGAAAAAGATTGATGTGGACGAGGTGATGGCGAGACGCCAGCAACGCGGTTGTAGATAGAGATGAGATTGTCAGCTTGGCGCTCCCATGAACGTTCAGCCAAGACAGATTCTGTATACACGATTCTATATTTATCAAGATTGGATAAAACGGTACGAGTTGCTTGGATGAAATCATCAACATCCTGCGCTTTAAAGACTTCACCATTTCCAAGTCGCAATACCTCAGCGCCCATTGTTTTCACATCCGATACGACAATTGGCAACCGAGCCTGCATATACTCACCAAACTTTGTAATGAGTGAAATCTCGTGATTCTGTTTGTGGTGAATGGGGATTAATCCGATATCTGCGCCCGAGAGATAAGAGACAAGCTCTGAATTAGGAACATATGGCAGCACATGGAAGCGATCTTTAATGTCGGAAAAATCTGCAATATATTTTTGAACCGTTGCATTTGATGGATTAGCAATCAGCGCTAAGTGGACATCAGACATTTTGCGCAAAGCTTCTAAAACATCTCCAACACCACGTTGCGGCGCAA
Organism: uncultured Actinomycetes bacterium; assembly: GCA_964424485.1. Lineage (GTDB taxonomy): Bacteria > Actinomycetota > Actinomycetes > Nanopelagicales > Nanopelagicaceae > PALSA-747. The sequence continues at coordinate 12,771 of CAYRJB010000025.1, read as the reverse complement.
CTGCACCAGAATAAACAAGCAAAGGCGTGGTTGATGAGATTGCGCAGTCTTCTCGCAGATTTCGTGAACATGGTTGCTGGCCTTCAACAAGTGGATCGTTAGCGACTATCTCAGGTTGATGAGAAATCTTTAGATGCGGCATGAGAAGTTCATTCATTCCCTCGCTCACCGAAAGAATTGCAGCTGCTTTCGCAGAATATTCAATCTCCTTGTCGGTGTAGATCTTGCGTAAAGGAGGGGTGAGATGTGCGACGCCTGGAACATATTCATGCGCATCATAAAGAAGGTGGCAAGCAATTCCGGCTTTTTGCAATCTCTCCACTAAGGCGCCTGCGATGGGTAGAGCCGTGTAGTCGTGAGCGTGAATAATTGCCGGTTTGAAATCTAAAGCCACTGATTCGATCGCGGTGTAGGCACGCTTGTAATTGGGAATGCCTACTTTGGCAGTGCGACCCAAATGTATTTGAAGCCTGCGCCAGTAATAACGAAGCCTGCGCAAAATTTTTGCCAATAGATCTTGAGTGATGACGGGTTTAAGCGGCAAACGCTGAATGGTCGCGTATCCGATTTTTAACTCATCCGAATAAGGATGAGGTGTAGCACCCACAACGATTACATCCCAACCAGCATTACCAAGTGACCATGCGCACTTAAGCACGCGCGAATCTTCGGTTACGCCATTAAGAACGATATGTAATGTGCGAGGTGAGGTGCTCATTGAGGTGTACCTTATCTTCAAATGCTTAAGAAATTGCCTGAATCCGAATTTACGTTTGGCTATTGGAAGAGCGATGTTGTTGCTGGAATCACCGTCGGAATCGTTGCACTCCCCCTCGCTCTTGCCTTTGGTATCACGACCGGAGTTGGCGGAGGGCCGGGTTTAGTTACGGCAATAATTGCCGGATTCCTTGCCGCCCTCTTTGGTGGCTCACGCTTTCAAGTTAGTGGACCAACTGGTGCAATGACAGTTGTCCTCGTTCCCATTGTTGCCACACATGGAAGTCAGATCTTGGTTCCGCTAGGAGTTGGTGCCGGACTCGCACTCATCCTTTCTTCGATTTTGAAATTAGGGAGTTACATCTCTCGAATTCCCTGGTCGGTGATGGAAGGTTTCACTCTTGGAATTGCAATGGTGATTGGCTTGCAACAACTACCCCTTGCGCTAAATGCTCGCAAAGCAAGTGGAACTCATACTGTTGAAGTGGCTTGGGGAACTCTGAGGAACGTCTGGCGGGATCGAATTTCATATTCTGCAATCCTCATTCTTCTTGCTTCACTCGCAATAAAATTTTCAACTCCGCACCTACTGAAAGCGCTTCGTCTTCGCGTATTTATCCCTGGCAGTTTTGTCACAATTGTTGTGATGACTCTCGTTTGTTGGAATTTAAATGTTCCATCTGTAGGAAAACTTCCAAGCGGAATCTTCTCGGGCAAATTTAGTCAGCTATCACTTCATGAAATGACAATCTTTGCATTTACTGGAGCAGTTCTAGCTGTCGCTGCCCTGGGAGGAATTGAATCCTTACTTTCAGGTCGAGTTGCTGATCAAATGGCTCATCACCGCGAGTTAAGCAGAATGCGACCAAATCAAGAGCTTTTTGGACAGGGAATTGCAACTATTGCTGCTTCGCTCTTTGGAGGAATGCCTGCGACCGGTGCAATTGCTCGAACCAGCGTCAATGTACGGGCCGGAGGTTCCACTCGTCTTGCAGCAATTGTGCACTCGCTCTTCTTGCTTGTTATCTATTTTGCATTAGGTCCACTCATTGCCCACGTGCCTTCAGGTGCCCTTGCCGCCGTCCTTATCGGTACATCGTGGCGAATGGCCAACCCACATGAGATTAGAGAACAATTACGAACCACGAAAAGAGAAGCGATAACGTTTCTGATCACAGCATTTTCTGTATTACTGATAGACCTTATTTGGGGAATTGCGATTGGAATTGCAATCCATTACATCTCAGGAAAGATGAAAATATTTAAGCAGTAATAAGTGTCAGAAAGAGTATTGCGAGAGTCAGAGCCAGCGCTTCGAGAGTAATTCGAATCGCCATTTTTCTATCAGCAGCTTTATCAGCTGGAGATTGAACTTTGGAGATTGCGCCAAGTTTTCCGAAATTAAAGGTGCCGAGGAATCCATAAGCAAGACAAAACTTGCGGCGGCTTTGGACAAAGCCAATTGAGAAAACAAATGCTGGCAAAATTATTGAGAGTCGATCAGCGCGAGAAGCATTTGCCGCTTGAAAACTCATCAAGGTAATCAGCGAGAGAAAAAGACCGAGGTACATCACCACTCGACGACGGCGAATTTCTGCTGGACCAATATTGCAGGTTCCGGGAATGTAATTGCCTGATGTCTCAGTCATATTATTTAGAGTGAATACTCTTCATCATCAACGAAAACTTCTTTTGAATCTGTATCTGTGCTATCGAGCCACTCGAAAACAGACTTTAACGCGCCAAAAATAATTGCAAGAAGCGCAAAGAGGCCAAAGAGGCGTCGGATAGCTTTAAACATGGCTTAATTCTATCCGAGCGACTCGTGGAATATTTACCCCTCGACTGCGATTCGGGCTGCGAATCCGATGAGAGTCACACCTGCAACGCGTTCAAGTACCTTCTGTGCGCGCGGGCTTTGCATGAACTCGCGGGCAAAGCTGGCGCTCATAATCAGAAAGCCCTGCCAGATCAAGCAGCAGAGGCTATGTACTGTTGCGAGAAGGAAACCTCCAAGGAGTGGCGGGTATCCATCCGGAAGAAATTGCGGAATTACGGCGATGTAGAAAACGCCATTCTTTGGATTGGTGATGGTGATCATCAGCGCTCGGGTGAAAGATTTCCAAGGCGTGACTTTCTGGCGCATGCTCACATCGATGCTTTCTTTGGAGATATGTCTTGAATCCAAAATAGCCTTGACGCCTAAATAGAAAAGATACAAGCCACCGATAATTTTTATAGCTGTGTAAGCGATATGCGAAGCAAGAAGTAAGGCGCTGATGCCAAGTGCTGCTGTAATTCCCCAGAAATAGACGCCAGCGATAATTCCAAACTCAGTGATAAAGCCATTTTTTCGCCCTCCAACAATTACAGCGCGGACTAGTTGCGCTGTATCAATGCCTGGAATCAGGGTGAGAACACCAGCAAGAACAGCAAAGCTGAGTAGGTTGTGGAGCACTAAACCAGTTTATAGAACATTCGCCATGCGAGATATGGCCTCGCTTATGATTTCCTGACTTGTTCCAAAGTTTAGACGAACAAAGTTTTTGTGCTGTTTGCTAAATGCAGAACCGGCATTGAATGCAACCTTTGCACGTTCGATCAGCGCTTTTGCAGGGTCATCCCCGAGATTGAGCGCGGTGACATCTAGCCATGCAAGATAGGAGACATCTGGAATTCGATATCCCACCATCGGCAACTTCTTATCAAGTTCAGCCTTCACAAATTTACGGTTCTCATCCAATGTGGCCAGACATGCATCGAGCCATTCAGTAGATTGGTAAGCCTTCGCTGCCGCGAATGCTCCAAAGAGCGAAGCGCGATAATGGACAGCCAGAGGCATTGAGTTTGCAACTGCAAGCATCTTCTCGCTGTGAGTAATAATCGTGGCACACTTCAAGCCAGCGAGGTTCCACGATTTAGAAGCTGCAGTTATGCAGACTCCAACATCGCGCGCAGTGTCATTGACTGAAAGAAATGGAATAAATCCTTTTGAATCGTAAGTAAGAGGTGCGTGGATCTCATCTGAGAAAACAACAACACCATACTTCTTCGCCAATTCTGCAATTGCTTCTAATTCTGCGCGGGTATGGACTGTGCCTGTTGGATTTTGTGGGTTGCAAAGGAAGTGAATCTTCGCTCCCCCACGATAGGCAACTTCAATCGCTTCAAGATCGAGTGTGTAGTGCATTCCATCTTTCTTCATTGGCGCATCTACAGTTTTGCACTTCAGTTCATTTATCCAGTTAAAGAAGTTGTGATACACCGGACCGTTTACAACGATTGAATCGCCAGGCTGCACAATCATGCGCGCCATTTCAACCATTCCGACACCGACATCTGTCGCGGTGAAAATCTGTTTCTTATCGACTTCCCAATTCCAGCGACCCTTCATGAAAGCAGCAAGGCTGTCGCCGAGTTCGGGAATAGGGCCGAGGTAACCAGTATCTGATTTCTCAAGCATCCCGATCAATAAATCGCGGACTCCTTGGGCAATTTCAAAATCCATCTCCGCGACTGGAAGTGGAAGGACATCGGGTGCGAAATCACGCCACTTTGTTGAATGGCGCTTTCGCAATTCTTCGAGCGACGCTGCTCTTAATGGTTGCATATATTCATACTACCCTCTGGCGGTGGCCTTAATTCAAGAGTCTGAGATGCGACTCATAACAAAACGCCTTGTAAAGGCTGACCCAGCATTTGCCCCTGTCGTAAAACGCTCGGAGCTCTGCACCATAGGCCGTAAGCGCCCGAATCGCAGTCACTTTGAAACGCTCATCGAGTCCATCATCTCCCAGATGATCTCAACCAAAGCAGCTGACACTATTTCCGAGAGAGTGAAAGTTCTAGCGGGAGGAAAGTTGGAGGCTGAAGCCCTTCATAAATTGCGAGCAGATAAGTTCAATGGCACTGGGTTAACCCGCGCTAAGACTCAAGCGATTAAAGAGTTGGCCGAGGCTGCGGTTGTAGGCGAACTTAATCTTAAAACGTTGGGGCGTAAGACAAGTGCTGAAATTGAAAAAGAACTTGTTCAATATCGCGGTATCGGGCGTTGGACTGTTGAAATGTTTTTAATGTTTCACTTAGGCCGCTTGGATGTCTGGCCTGTTGGAGATTTAGGTGTAAGACGTGGCTGGGAAAGAGTGCATAAATTAAAGAAAGAAATTACTCCGAAGGAACTAGATTCTTTCAGTACAACCTTTGAAGGTTATCAATCTGTAGTCGCGTGGTATTGCTGGAAATGCTAAAGCGCGCTCCGCAGGAGCCAGCGCGATTTGTCTCTTTAAATATTAGTGGAATACGGGAAATGCAACTCCAGTTGAGGAGTGGCAATCGTACCCATCTGGATTTTTCTCTAAATAGCGTTGGTGGTATTCCTCTGCCATCCAAAATGGATGCGAGCCCGCTTCTTGAATATCTGTGACGATATTTCCATAACCTTCTTTGAGAAGAACTGACTCATAAGCATCGCGCGTGTTTACCGCTTCAACCATTTGCTCCGGAGTAGTTGTGTAAATTGCTGAACGATATTGCGATCCAACATCGCCACCTTGTTTGTTCAAAGAAGTTGGATCATGCATTGTCCAAAATTCTTGTAGCAATCGAAAATAAGTTATCTTTGATGGATCGAATACAACTTTCACCATCTCGGCATGCCCAGTGGTATCAGTACACACTTCTTTATAAGTGGGATTCTCTTTTTCTCCACCCATATAACCCACAGCTGTTTCAATGACGCCATCAAGCTGCCAAAAACGACGTTCGGCACCCCAGAAGCAACCAGTTGCGAAATATGCTGTTTCAGTCATGAACATATTCTTGCATCCCTGTAATAGGCTGGTTACTTGTAAGCCCTCGTAGCTCAGGGGATAGAGCGTTGCCCTCCGGAGGCATGTGCGCAGGTTCGAATCCTGCCGAGGGCACTTACTCGCCATTAACATGAGACCTACGGGTGAGTTCAGTGTGATGTCCACCAAATTACGAAATTAAATTGGCTAGCCTCTTGTTATCAAATTCGATACAGGGGAGAATTAAGCCCTGCGAGTTAATCAACTCTCCTAGCTTTTCCCCCGTTCTCGAGCGTATTTAGAAAAAATGATGAGGAGCACTGACCCATGGACTGGCGCCATCGATCACGTTGCCGAGATGAAGACCCTGAACTCTTCTTCCCTATTGGCAACACTGGCCCTGCCATTGCTCAAATCGAAGAAGCTAAAAAAGTTTGCATGCAATGTGAAGTCCGCGAGGAATGCCTCAAGTGGGCAATCGAATCTGGGCAAGATGCCGGAGTCTGGGGCGGAATGTCAGAAGATGAGCGTCGAGCTATGAAACGTCGCGCAGCTCGTAATCGCGCACGCCTTGCTGAACAGCAAAATCACTTCTAATTAAATTATTTAATTACTCGAGTTCAGTTAATAACTTGTTCCCTGTGATCTGTCCCTGCTTGGAGTAGATCTCAAGTTTTGCACGAGTATCTGCAATATCAAGATTGCGCATCGTCAATTGGCCGATTCGGTCAGTTGGACCAAAGGCTGCATCCTCGGTGCGCTCCATCGACAACTTCTCTGGATGATAGGAAAGATGCGGGCCAGTTGTGTCGATGATGGAGTAATCATCGCCTCGACGAAGTCGCAAAGTCACAGTGCCTGTCACGGCTGATGCCACCCAACGTTGCAAGGATTCGCGCAACATCAAGGACTGGGGATCAAACCAACGACCTTCATAGAGGAGGCGACCAAGTCGACGACCTTCTGCGTGATAGTTAGCAATAGTGTCTTCATTATGAATTGCTGAGAGCAATCTTTCATAAGCAATAAAGAGCAGCGCCATACCGGGTGCCTCGTATATGCCACGTGACTTCGCTTCAATGATGCGGTTTTCAATTTGATCTGCCATGCCAAGTCCATGACGACCACCAATTTCATTTGCCTTCTGCATCAATTCAACTGGGTCTTCAATGCTCTTTCCGTTGATAGCAACTGGGCGACCTTGCGAAAATTCGATCTTTACATCTTCACTTGGAATATCAATCTTTGAATCCCAGAACGCGACGCCCATGATCGGCTTAACGATTTCAATCGAGGCGTTGAGGTATTCGAGATCTTTGGCTTCGTGTGTAGCGCCAAGAATATTGGCATCTGTGGAATAGGCCTTTTCTACTGAATCGCGATAAGGGAATTTACGCGCGACTAGCCATTCAGACATTTCCTTACGACCGCCGAGTTCGCGAACGAAATCTGCATCAAGCCATGGCTTATAAATGCGAAGTGATGGATTTGCAAGAAGGCCATAACGATAGAAACGTTCAATGTCATTGCCTTTATAAGTAGAGCCATCGCCCCAAATAGAGACTTCATCTTTCATCATTGCGCGAACTAGAAGTGTTCCCGTTACTGCGCGACCAAGTGGAGTGGTGTTGAAATATTGTTTTCCGCCAGAACGAATATGGAATGCGCCGCATTGAATAGCAGCGAGCCCTTCTTCTACAAGCCTTTCGCGGCAATCAACTAAGCGAGCGCCTTCGGCACCATACTGTTTTGCGCGATCTGGAACAGATGCAATATCTGGTTCATCGTATTGGCCAAGATCTGCGGTGTATGTAAAAGGAATGGCTCCTTTTTCACGCATCCAAGCAACCGCAACGGAGGTATCAAGGCCTCCGGAGAATGCGATGCCGACCTTCTCTCCAACTGGAAGGGATGCTAAAACCTTGTTGCCATTGCTCTGGGCCATGGATGAAGTCTAAAGGGAGAAAGACCCTGAAATTCTCGGCATTTACTCAGGCGATATGCGCTCATTTCATTTGGTTCTAATTCACTCAGGCGCTTACCGTTATCCCATGAATTCTTCCCGCCTAGCTAAATCGGCTCTGATTACTGCGCTCGTACTCTCACTCGTGACGCTTTCATTCTCCGGTACAGCTATTGCTGCGGCTCCAAAGAGTTCCAAAGTTGTTGCAACTGCATCAGCAAAACCTGCACTTGCTCGTCCTACTGCAATGCCATCTGCTCGCCCCTCCATCACTGGAATGAAGGGTGGAGAAATGGAAGGTGATCACCGTGGTTTTGGTGATGATGAAGGATCTGCAGAAGATGTTGCTCGTCATGCAGCAATGCAAAAGTGGCAAGACTGTCTTTCTGCTCAAGGTGTGACTCTTCCTCAAGGACCTGGTTTTGGTCGAGATCAGGGAACAAATCCTGGCGCAAACCCACAAGCCTCAATGAGTGCAAAACAACAATCCGCATTTGATGCATGCAAGCAGTACCAGCCACAATTTGGTCCAGATGATCGTTTTAATGGACAACGACCAACTGCAGCGCCAACTTCAAAGTTATCGCTCAAGCCAATGGCTCCATCTGCAAAACCAACAATGGCGACAGATTCAGCGAAGACTGCGGCATATATTTCCTGCCTCAATAAAGCTGGCATTGCAGTGAAGACGATGGCAGATATCAATTCGCTCGATCGTGGCTCTTCCAAGGTTGCATCCGCGCTCAAATCTTGCGCTGGAAAGACACCCTTCAAGAAGTAATACACTTCTCTCTATTCGGCTCCAATATAGAAGTGGGTAGAGATACGTAATGGCTAATTCCAAGTTGCAGGGCGCTCAAGCAGCCCAGGATAAGAAAATTAAAATTATCCTCACTGCAGTTACATCAATTGTCGTTGTTGGACTCATCGGTTCGGCAGCTGCGGTCTCTATTCATAAAAAGAATCTCAACAAACCAAGTACAGTCACAAAGACTTCAACGCTTCCTAAAGGTGCTTTCGATGCATCATCTAAATATGCATACGGAATTCCTTACGGGACAAATCCAAAAGCCCCTGTTCTCGAGCTTTGGGAAGATTTCCAATGCCCTGCATGTCACGCGCTCGAGGTCTCTAATGGCGCTCATATTCGTCAATTAGCGGAACAAGGAAAGATCTACTTAATCTATCGCCCCGTAAATTTCCTCGATCAAAACCTGCGAAATGATTCATCAACTCGTGCTGCCGTTGCATTCGCAGCTGCAGTCGATGTTGGTTTTGGCCCGAACTATCACGATGTTCTTTACGCTCACCAACCAAAGACTGAAGGTCAGGGTTGGACTGATGCGCAACTCATCT
>CAYRJB010000025.1:0-3848 GCA_964424485.1 uncultured Actinomycetes bacterium | reverse complement strand
TACGCTCACCAACCAAAGACTGAAGGTCAGGGTTGGACTGATGCGCAACTCATCTCCTATGCAAATTCAGCAGCAATTACCGGCGCGAATTTTGACAAGTGGAAGAAACTCTTTGAAAGCCGCACTTATAAAGATTGGATTGCATCTTCAATGGCGCAATTCAATAAAGCTGGCCATACATCGACACCAACAGTTGTTCTCGATGGAATCCCTGTCGAAAACACTGCTGCTGCAGATAAAGCAAAGCTTGATGCAATCGTAGCTGCGGCGGCGAAGACTCATTAAGCTCCGCCCCGCTTACATTGAGATGCTCGTATCGAGCATTCTCAGTCTCACTGCATCTCTCGTTCTATCGATAGAGGCTGTGCAGTTGGCGGCGGATAAAAATGCAATCTTTTCGTGCGATATCTCGGCATATATATCGTGTGGCAAAGTAGCGAAAGCCTGGCAATCATCTCTTCTTGGTTTTCCTAACGCATTTCTTGGATTGATCTGCGAGCCGGTGGTTATCACGATTGCTATCGCTGGAATTACTGGAGTTATCTTCAATCGCAAAATGATGCAGATTGCGACTTTTATCTACTTCATTGGATTTCTCTTTGCTTACTGGCTCTTTATCCAGTCCTACTTCTATATTCACGCGCTCTGCCCATGGTGCCTGCTCGTCACAGCGACCACGACAACGGTCTTTTCCTCGATGCTTCGAGTCAATCTCATTCAAGGAAATATTCCATTGCCAGAACGTTGGAAGAGCAAGGTCAATCGCGGCCTTGAACTCGGAGTGGATCACATGATTTCAGGCATTGCGATTGCAACAATTGTTGCGATGATAGTGCTTAGGTATTTGTGATTAGAATCTTCAAAGCCTAAGTTTAAAAATTTGCCGAATCACTTAACAATTGTGATTCGGCTACCACTGGTAATGCGCTTTATCGATTCGAGCGATCCAGCTTTCTAAATCTTCATTGGGTTTATGTTCGATGATCTTGGAGTGCCAACGTTTTGAGGGCTCCATAAGAAATAGTTCTGGTTCGCTATATATCCGCTCCACAAATTTCTCTGCAGCATCGTGGCCTCCACGAATAAGTACCCAAAATCCATCTTCAGAGATACGCGAATAAGGTTCCGTAGACCTACATGCACGTTTAAGTGCTCGAGCAAGCGATGAGATATCTGCATGAATAGTAGAAGGCGAAGCAGAGACGAATGAGATAACAGTCATCGATCTCTTCTCTCGAGTAAGAGATGCGAACTCTCTTTCGAGAGCGGTAAGAAAAATCGCAGGTGCTGGGGCTTTCGTCAATGAATCTTTAATTCCATCATTGCGAAACTCAATGAGGGGTGAACGCATGTCTAAAAGTTAATCAGTAGACTGCTCGCGTGGTAGAGAACCAACACTCCCCCAAGCCCTTCACAGGAGTAGTAGAACTCGCACGCAAAAGTGCAGTACTCATTCTTCGTGTCGAATCGCTCTTTCTGATGGCGCTTGCTCTTGTTCAGTGCTATCTGGGTATCACAAGACCTATCACGGCTCTTGGAGCATTTTTCGGAGTGATTATTTTTTGCATACTCGGCAGCGTCGGTCTTTATTTTGCGTCCAATGGATTTGCTCGAAGTGAATCGTGGGGACGCGCGCCCGGATTGCTTGCAAATCTCATCGCTCTTGGCGTTTCCTATTTCATGATTTCTGGCGATTACTCAATGGGCTATCCCCTCGCCATTTTGACCGTCGCCGGCTCTCTCTCGACCCTACTCGGCTACCGCGAATAGGCGGGTTCTCGTGCGCCAATTTGGGGCAAGAGTCACATTTCTCAATCTATGAACGGGTCAGAGGCATCTCGCTAGAGTCAATAAGATAAGCCCATACTGCTTCAAGGGAGATCAGTGTCAACGCAATTTGGTGACTCCTTCGGCGCCAATGAATGGCTCGTCGAAGAGATGTACGAGCGCTTTCTTGCTGACCCCAATTCTGTAGATGCTGCATGGCATGACTTTTTTAAAGGCTTCACGAATGGCCAAGCGCGTCCGATAGTTACGTCGCAGGTGGTTCCAGGTCAACCACATACACAAGATCAACAACTTGCTTTAAATGTTTTACCAGGCGCACCTCGTGGAGGAACTCCGCCTGTCCCAGTGCGCGACAAAGGAACGTCGCAGGTGGTTCCTGCTCAACCAAAAATTGAAAACCAACCTCTTGCAGTAAATGCTCAACCAACCACAACACCAACTCCAACACCAACTCCGAAAGTAGAGACTCAACAAGTGACTACACCTCAAACGCCGGCTCAAGCACCAGTGCCGGCTGCACCACAAGTATCTCCAGGAGGTTCAACCACTGAACCAATTCGCGGAGTAGGCGCACGTGTTGTGCAGAGCATGGAAGCTTCTTTGACAGTACCAACAGCGACATCGGTGCGCGCTGTTCCTGCGAAGCTCATGATCGACAACCGTATTGTTATTAACTCTCACCTCAAGAGAGCTCGTGGTGGCAAAGTTTCATTCACTCACATCATTGGCTATGCAATGATCAAAGCTTTGCGCGCAATGCCAGAGATGAATTATTTCTATGCGGAAGTCGATGGCAAGCCAGCTCTTGGCAAGCCTGAACATGTCAATCTCGGTATAGCTATCGATCTCGCAAAGCCAAATGGTGAGCGCCAACTTTTGGTTCCATCCATTAAAGGTTGCGAGCAAATGGATTTTGCTCAGTTCTGGGCTTCATATGAAGAGACCATTCGCAAAGCTCGTGGTGGCTCACTCACAGTTGAAGACTTCGCTGGCACAACTGTTTCGCTCACTAATCCAGGAACCATTGGAACAGTTCACTCGGTTCCACGTCTCGTTCAAGGACAGGCGTTAATTCTTGGCGTTGGCGCAATGGATTATCCAGCTGAATTCCAAGGCGCATCAGAAGAGACTCTGAACGATATGGGTATCGGTAAAGTCATTACCCTCACCAACACTTACGATCACCGCATTATCCAAGGCGCTGCTTCTGGCGATTTCCTCCGACGCATCCATGAATACTTGCTCGGCGCAGATAATTTCTACGATGAAATCTTTGCTGCTCTTCGCGTTCCTTATATTCCAATTCGTTGGGCGCAAGATCAGAAAGTCACCCATGAAGATCAGATTTCAAAGGCGACTCGCGTACAAGAGATCATTACTGCTTATCGCACATTTGGCCACTTGCTCGCAGATCTCAATCCGCTTGCATATGAGCAGCGCTACTTTGCAGAGCTTGATATCAACAACCACGGCTTAACATTGTGGGATCTCGAGCGCGAATTCCCCACTGGTGGATTTGGTGGCAAGCCATTCCTTCCACTGCGCAAGATTCTTGGCCGCCTCCGTGATTCCTATTCACGCACCATTGGCGTTGAATATATGTACATTGAAAATCCAGAAGAACGTAAATGGATTCAAGAACATATCGAAACCGGTGCAACAAAGTTTGATCGCGAAGAGCAGCTTCGTATTCTTCACAAGCTCAACTCAGCTGAAGCTTTTGAGAACTACCTTCAAACCAAATATGTAGGTCAGAAGCGCTTCTCACTTGAAGGTGGAGAATCCACAATTCCATTGCTCGATGCAATTGTTTCTAGCGCTGCCGAGAGCGGGCTTGATGAAGTTTGCATCGGCATGCCTCACCGTGGCCGATTGAACGTTCTTGCAAATATTGCCGGTAAATCTATTGGCCAGATCTTCCAAGAGTTCGAAGGCAACTACCACGATAACGAAGTCCAAGGCTCTGGTGACGTGAAGTATCACCTTGGAACCAAGGGTGTCTTCACTGCACCATCAGGTGCACAGACAAAGGTTTATCTTGCTGCAAACCCATCACACCT
>CAYRJB010000024.1:1507-13622 GCA_964424485.1 uncultured Actinomycetes bacterium | reverse complement strand
CTTTTCAAGTAGCCGAACTTTGGTTGGATGGTGCAACAACTTTCCCACGAACATCGCTCCCTCACGATTGTGCTTGGTCTCGAACAGATTGGGTCAATTCATCACTTGCAGGTTGGCAGAAGATGGTCGAACCTCTTGCAGAAGGAATGGCGACTGCTTTGGCAACGGTGTTGCAAGAGATGACGAGCCAGTTCGGCGAACAAGGTTTAGATGAAGACACTGCAGCCGAAGTTCGTGAAGCAATCGGAAATAACCTTGGGCTTCCTCAAGGATTCCCACCTGGTGCGTTTAATATGGAAGCAATCAAACCTGTCATGCGCGCTTTCATGGGTTCATTAATTGCCGCCCAGCTTGGCCAATCTGTCGGCGGGCTCGCTCTCAAGGTCACTGGTTCGCATGATGTTTCGATGCCGCTCTTTACCCAACCTGGTACACGTCTTATTCCACAAAATGTCCAAGAATGGTCTGCTGGTCTAGAAATAGATCCACGAGAGATTACATATTTCCTTGCACTGCGCGAAGCTGCTGCTGCTCGACTTTTTGAAAATACACCATGGCTTACTCAATATGTATCGCAATGCATGACTGAATACGGCAAGGGCATTCGCATTGATGTTGATTCGATGCAGGAACAAGCCGAACAAGCCATCGAATCTGGCCAACTTGATATTCATAATCCCCAATCCATCAATATCGCCATTAATCAAGGCATGTTTATGCCTGAACAAACTCCTGCACAATCCGCAGCTCTTGAAAAACTAGAGATGGCTATTGCTTTGGTTGAAGGCTGGATAGATCACGTTGTCGCAATGGCTGCAAAAGATCGTCTTCCAAATTTTGTAGCACTTCAAGAAATGCAACGACGCAATCGAGCTACTAATTCGCCTTCACAACAACTCTTTAGAACTTTACTTGGTCTTGAAGTTTCTCCACGTAAAGCTCGCGAGTGCGCAAACTTCTGGGGTGAACTTGTTGCAATTGGCTCCACCGAACTAGGCGATGATGTAGAAGATTCAGAAAAAATAATGAACGGCATCAAAGTTCGCGATCATCGCTGGGAAGATTCTGCATTGCTTCCAACAGTTCGAGACCTAGCAAACCCTTCTGCATTCATTGCAAGCACCACGGTCCCCGACGATCTTTCGGGACTTCTTTAATAGCTCGTTCTACTCAACAGCCCTCAATCTTTTGGGCATAAAAAAGCGAAGCCCCCGGGCGCACGATTCCTTATCTGCCTTCCCCTTGCAGATAATGAACGGTTATCCGAGGACTTCGTACGCGAAACATAAAGATTTGTTCCTGCAAATGCAAATGCAAATGATTAAATGTTGAGAAATTTAAAAACTTTTTTGTGACATTCGTTGCAAAAACTCTGCAAATGCATGGAAATAAAAGCTCTCCGATTTATGCTGTTACTCCGCAGTCAGCAGCAATACTCAACAAAAACATTGGAAAACCAATGACTAAAACGACAGCTGTTGATAACTATGTGGAGAAGCTAGGGATAACTGGTAATAAAAGTGGATAACTCCTTCTACCCGCAAAGTCTTCCACTCGACCTGCCCGAATTTCGTGTTATTCGTTCGACTCGCCGCAAAAAAGGTATCTCTGCTCTTCGCCAAAATGGGGTAATTGAAATCCATATTCCCCATCGAATGAGTCGAAAAGAGGAGATGGCGATCATCCCCGAGATGATTGAGCGAGTTCTTCGCCAAGAGGCGACCCTTAAGAAGGGCGATGACCACCTTGAGAAGCTAGCAATTCAATTATTGGAAGAATTCCTCCCCGACTGGAGCGAGCGCCCCTCTGTCATTACCTGGCGCTCGATGCGTGAGCGGTGGGGTTCATGCACGACAGCCACCCGCGCAATCCGAATTTCAGACCGGTTGGCATCAGCACCTCATTATGTTTTGGCGGCAATCGTCTTCCACGAGCTCATTCATCTGCGATATGCCGACCACGGACCAGAATTCCAGAAGACTCTGGCTCGCTACCCTCAGATGGATCGAGCCGAGGCCTGGCTCGACGGGTTTGAAGCTGGGGCTGGCTCTCCCCACGCCTCATCGAGCGTGCCGGATGGGGCAATTGAGGAAACTGAGGCTGTGTAAATCCCCCCTTGATACCTGCTCACGCGCTAGCCTTTACGCATACGCACGCTCAACCGAGCGCGTGGTGATAGGTAGTAAATAAGTAGTAATGGGAGGTAGTGCTATGGCTGAGTCTTATTCTGGTGAGGCTTACTGCGTAAAGTGCAAAGAGAAGCGTTCCTTTGAAGGAACCGTCAAGGTTTCTGATTCAGGTCGCCGTATGGCACAGGGCATCTGCCCAGTCTGCGGAACAAAGGTAAACCGCATCTTGGGTAAGGCATAAAACACCCACTGCCTAACCTTTAAGTACTTTTCAACAAGATGGCGTTGCTTCGGCAGCGCCATCTTGCGTTTTATCGCATCATGCGCGAATGCGCTCCCTTGAATCTCTTCAATTAAAAGATGGACTAATACTCGTCCCCCTCAACGATCAAGAGTTTTACCTTGGCCTTATTGAGAGCGGGCTCTATATACCCCGCGATCCTTACTTCGCAATTGCACGAGGGTTATCTCGCGCCACTACGGCGAATGCGCTAGCAACGCAACTAGCTCTACCTGAAAGCATCGTTTCTGGATTTATTGGGCAGCTTCGCGAGTATGGCTATATCGAATCTGCGGGAGCAGAACCTATCTCTTCAAGCCTCGATGATGTTATTCGTTTCCAGCGAACGGAAATTGAACGATCGGCTTTGTCGTGGCGAGCACACGCCCAAGATGGGGGTTGGGGTGAGATTGAGGCTCGAGGAAATTTCCCCATACTTATATTTGGTAAATCACGAATTGCGAGAACTCTGCTTGCAATCTTGCAGTCATCGGGATTTAGTCAGAGCCGCATTGTTCTTCCAGCAATCAGTCACAACACATCTGTTGAAGCGCGGGATATTTGTGGAGTCGTCACACGAAAAAATGATCTGGGAATGTCGCTCCAAGAACATCACAAAATAATTACACAAGGCGCACAATTAACGCCGTTAACTGCTGGCAGAGATGCATTTCCGCCACATCCTGCACTTCTAATCGCCACCACAGATTTTGGCGATGAACATCCAGATTATCTACAACGTTGGATGAGCGAGGATTTGGTTCACCTTCAGATCTCTCAACCCAATCCATTTACCCTTGAAATTGGTCCACTTGTTATTCCAGGCAAGAGCGCATGCACAAACTGCGTCGCTCTTCACAAGCGCGATCAGTTGCCTCCATTCATCAATCTCTTCCGCAATCGATCACATCACGAAGTTGGTACAGCTACCTCCACCTTTACAGCAGGGGTTATTACGAGTTATATCGCCGAATTTGCAGCCACAGGCGCGACAGCGCTCATGACGAAATCGATCTCAATCAACGTACTCAATCCCTTGTCAGAAATTGTCGAACGTTTCTGGGAGTTCCATCCAGAGTGTGGATGCCAGTCATAAGTAAGCAAGTCAGGAAGCAAGTTCTTCTTCAGTAGCCTCGACATTGAGATCAACAAGACGAGGACGTCCCACAGTTCTCTTTCTCTGCACGATAACGCCATTATCAAAGAGCTCTCCACCCCAGACTCCACACGGTTCGCTTCGAGAGAGGGCGCCTTCTAGACATGCTGCCTTCATAGGACAACTTCCACACATCACCTTTGCAGAGTTGATCGTAAATTGATCTTCAGAGAAGAACATCTCCGGGTCCGCGCTGTGGCAAGGAAGTTCAATCTCCCCCGTTACCGCGCCGAGTCCAATCATTGCCCCACTTTCACTATCGCTATCAGCCCATCCCGGCACTAATAGTTCGCTCAGTAGTACTCCCACTTTCCTCACTTCCTTTCTTGTTTATTTCTTGTTTTTTATTAGTTATTTCTCGTTGTAGACAAAAGAAAAGGGACCGCTATCCGTATGGATTGCGGTCCCTGGTGGACTATGTATCGGGTTTATCCGATAGATCCCCAGGATCCGCACTCTCCATACTTGGCTGTGTGCTTGCGATACGCGTTATTTGAAAACGCGAAAGCAGCCGCATGGGTTGTGTGGGTTGTAAAGGCGCGCCAAGTAGACGCAGTAATTACTGCGTTAGCTGATGTCTTCAACATCGCTTGGCTCCCTTTATGAAATCGCTGCCATTTAGCAACGAGTGACAAGGGTAACCCAGGCCAGTTGGCAGTCGCAACTTAATTAATCGAGGTGAGAAATGGGCTTGGTTTACCCGCATACGAGATGGAGAGATGAGCCTGAGCTCTGGTCAATCCAACGTAGAGAAGTCGTCGCTCCTCTTCAATCTCAGCTGCACTTCGTGCTGTTGAAAGCGGTAACGATCCATCGGCAACGCCAATGAGGTAGACCCGCTTCCATTCCAAACCTTTTGCAGCGTGAAGCGTTGAGAGAGTAACGCCAGGAAGAGCTGGTGGATTGTTCTGTTCTGCTCGCTCTTCTATTTCACGTAGGAATGCGCGCATAGATGTGGCACCACAATCGCGTGCAAGACCAAGAAGAGCTACAACGAAATCAGCGTTTCCAAATGGCGCCAAAACAGATTGAAGATCTCGCAGCCAATCATCGCTCGGCAAAACAGAGGCTTGGCGAATCACCTTCAGGGCATCTTTTACATCTGTGCGATCAAAAAAGCGCTCGCTGCCGCGAATCTGAGTTTGAATCCCCGCTTTATTGAGAGCACTTTCAATATTTTCAATTTGGGCATTGGTGCGAGCAAGAACTGCAATATCTGAAGGCGAAACCGTTGTAATCAATTGCTTAATAGATTGCGTGACTCCTTGGATCTCTTGCTGCCCTGACTCATAGGCATCGAGCGCAAATTGTTCACCCGAGTCATTCATCGAAACCAATTCATGATGTTCATGGCCTTGTTGAGCGTCTCGAAGAATCTTATTTGCTGCACGAATGATTTCAGGTGTGCTGCGATATCCACGCGAAAGGCGAACAACTTTTGCTGTAGGGAATCTTTTTGTAAATGTCAGAAGAAATGCAGAAGACGCCCCAGCGAATGAATAAATTGTTTGTGATGGATCTCCGACCACGCAGATATCTTCTCGATTGCCAAGCCAGAGATTGAGTAGACGTTGTTGTAGCGGTGAAACGTCCTGATACTCATCGACGGTGAAATAGCGGTACTGATCGCGAACTCGTTCACGAACTGCGCGATCTTCTTCAAGCATTCCAACAGTTAGGAGTAAGACATCTTCAAAATCGATAACTCGTTCCTGTTTCTTTATATATTCATATCGCTCATAAACTTTTGCAACTTCAGAGAGATTTTGTTTATCATCCTTATTATTTGTGAAACGAAGTGAACGGCCATTTTCAAGCGCAGATTCAACATAAAGATGTGGAGGCACTTCCAAGGCCTTCGCCCATTCAATCTCGCCTGAAAGATCGCGCAAATTGCTTGGCGAGCTATTGAGGTAGGTCTCGATTGATCCAATTGCATTTGCAATAAGAGGAGCTTTTGCAGGCAATAAACGCGGGAATGCTCCACCTAAAGTGTGTGGCCAGAAGTACATCAATTGCTTAAGAGCTGCAGAATGAAATGTGCGCGCATTAGCGGATGGAATGCCTAGTTCGCGAAGACGCATGCGCATCTCGCCTGCAGCTCGAGCTGTGAATGTTAGAGCAAGGCTTTTATTGGAATCTGTTACTCCAGTGGCAATCGCATATGCAATGCGATGTGTGATGACGCGAGTTTTTCCAGTACCCGCACCAGCAATAATGCAGACTGGACCTCGAGTGGCAAGAACAGCTTCTTTTTGATCTTCATCCAGAGCCGCCAAAATTTCTTCGGCGTTCATCGCCAAGCACCTTCTTGTGAAAGTGAAGGTCGTTCTTTTCCATCAGCGACATACCACGCTTCAATCATTGCTCTAGCAACTGAGAGTTTGGGAGGCAAGAGCAAAGTTCCTGCTTTTAACTCTTCAATAATTGAATCACGCGTTAACCATTTAATATCAACAATCTCTTCACCATCTGGACGTGCGCCTGCAGGGTTTGCAATTTCTGCAGTGAAAGCGACCATCAACGATGCAGGAAACGGCCAGGGTTGAGAGCCAACGTAGGAAACATTGGCAACCATCACGCCGGCTTCCTCTTCACATTCACGAACAACAGCTGCTTCGAAAGATTCGCCCGGTTCAACAAAACCGGCAAAAGTACTGAAGCGATGTTCCGGCCACACCTTTTGCCTGCCGAGAAGAATTCGATCATCTTTATCTCGAGTGAGCACAATGATTGCCGGATCAGTTCGAGGATAGTGATCAGCTTTGCAGCGCACACATGTTCGAACACTTCCAGCTAGTCGTGGATGTGTCTGCCCTCCGCAAACCGAACAGATCGGATGGCGCTTGTGCCACAAAGATAAACCTTGCGCATGGACAGCAAGGCCAACTTCTTTATCATCGAGATGCACTTCGCGGATAGTTTTATAGTTTTCATGTAATCCGTAGAAAGTTGTTGAATGTAAAACGTAATAGTGAATTCCATCCTCATCCTCACCAAGAAAATAGCTTTCGGCTGAATCTGGAACTTCATGAACTGGCACATAAGCCAGAGCCTCACCACTTGTGAGGAATTTTTCGCCATTGAAATGGAGGATGCGGGCGCTAGGCCATCCACGTAATAGCGCCTCAGGATGCGTGCGTAATTCACCAGCGCGATCCATTCGATTGCGCGCGAGGGGCAAATCCAGAGGCAATGAGAGAGGTGCGACCACGAGGTGAGGTTACTCGGGCGGTCAGATTAATGGAATCTGGCTGATGAGAGCAGTAAGTCCTGCCTCATCCAAGAGATCTACTGGGCGCACGGTCTTATTCGATGGAATGTAATAAAAGGCTGCAGAGATTTTTTCAAGTGGAACCCCATGCAATTTGGAATATGCCAGTCGATACATTGCAAGCTGAATAGATGCATCAGCGAGATCTTCGCCGGTCTTTTCAGAACCCGTCTTCCAATCGACAACTTCAATCTTGCCATCAACTTCATAGATAGCATCAATGCGTCCACGAAGTAATACACCTTCAACAACGGTTTCGAATCCTTCTTCGACGCTAATTGGTTTGCGCGCTGCCCATTCAGATGAAAGCCACTGGACTTTCAATTTTTCGAGAGCATCTTTATTTAGCATCACATCTGATTTGTTTTCCGAGCGGCCTTCATTTGCATCGTCATCTAGGATTTGTAATTGATTCTTCTTAATCTCTAGATGGGTTTCAATCCAAGAGTGGAAATCTGTTCCGCGACGAGCATAGGTATCTGCTGGGGTTGGCATCGGGCGCCTAATGGAATAGGCAAACTCTTCCGGATCGCGTTTTAATTTAATGAGCGCAGAGACTGAGAGTCGTGAAGGTAAATAAACTGTCGGATCGGCCTTCTCTTGAGTTAATTCGCGGATAAGTAATTTCGCATCACGAAGCAGTCCTTGTTGATATTCATTGGTCGCAACTGGCTCGCCATGTTGAGCGCGGACAAAATCAGCAGATTCCTTTATGAGCTGTGCTCGTGGTGAGAGATGTGGCCAAACGATTTCCCGTGGATTTTCAAGATTAGGATTTTCAACTTTATCGTCATTGTTAGCCATCACAAGTTCACGAGTCTTGTTTCTCTCTGCAATAGCAAAGAGTGGGCTAATTCCCTTTTCGCGTTTGCCAAATGCAAAGATATGGCTCGTTATTAGGAGGTTTTTGGCTGCGCGAGTAAATGCGACGTAACCGAGTCGATACTCTTCCTGGAATCTGCGCGCCTTCCAAAAATCATTATATGTTTCAAGTTTTTCAGCCAAGCGCGTGAATGGGCTCTTCTCAGATGCAACATCTGGAAAAACAAATGGTGGAATTTCAATATTATCTCGGCGAAGCTCTGCAGGGATCGCACCTGAATTGCGCAGCCATGAATCAGATTTCTTCCCTTTATTGGGGAAAGTATCGGCATTAACGCCTGGAATGGCGACGTAATCCCATTCAGAACCTTTGGATGTGTGAATCGTCAGAATCTGAATTGCCTCTTTACTTGGAGCGACAGAGACGGGACGCAAGCCACCTTCTTCCTTGTCTGCAACGCGCAACCATTCAAGGAATGAGAGAAGCGTTCCGCCTGTCCGTTCGAAAGTTGCAGCTTCATCGAGGAATGCATCGAGATTCTTTCTCCCCTGCGCGATTCCGTAACGAGTTAATACTTCAACATCAAGTCGCAAGAATCTTTCCGCTTCGATAATTGCATCAATAATGGATCCGCGAAGGTGGGTGCGAAGTTCGGCTAGCTCGGATGCAAACTTTTGAAGACGAACATATCCCACAGGTGAGAATTTAGATTTATCGGCTGAATCAATTTGATCGAGAGCATCAATAATCGATCCTGCGGTGAAATCATCAGCTTCCGAGGAGTTGGCGCTTTCAGTTTCAAGAAGCAATTCAAGTCTTTTAGATTTACTCTGCGCCTGCTTCTTTGTCAGCTCGCGCGAATACTGTCCTAATGCACGAATATCAGCAGCACCAAGTGCAAGCCTTGGACCTGCAAGCAAACGCATAAGCGCAGTGCCTGAATCAGGTAGAAGTAAAGTACGAAGGAGTGCAATGAGATCAGCGACCTCGGGAGTCTGCATCAAACCACCAAGCCCAATGACTTCAACAGGAAGTCCGGCTTCAATCAAAGCGCTTTGAATCTCGGGAATTTGAGATTTGGTACGAACCAACACTGCAAAAGTATCGGGATCAGTCTTATCTCGAGAATTAAATGGCTCTTTGAAATATTCAGCAATTGCTTGCGCTTCTTCTTGAATGGTGAAGTAGCGACCGACCGCAACTTCGCCAGGGCCAATACCGGGGCGAGGAGATAAATTCATCTTTGAATCATGCGGCGGCTGCCAATCTGATCCACCAAGAAGGTTGTTAGCCAAATCAAGGATTGCTTGATCGCTGCGCCAGGAAGTCATCAGCCCTTCAATGTTGCAACTGTTTTTTGCATTGAAATCTTCGGCGAAATTCTGGAGAGTTCCTTGAGCCGCACCACGCCATCCATAGATTGACTGGTTGGGATCACCAACAGCGGTGACTTTATGGGTGCCAGTACCGTACAAAGATCGTAGGAATCTCACTTGAGATACAGAGGTATCTTGATACTCATCCAGAATCACTTGAGAGAATCGTGCTCGTTCGCGTATTCCAATCTCAGGTTGCTTTTCTACCAGTGACGCCGCCATCGCCATATGATCATCAAATGTAAGAGTTGCATTCCGCTTGCGTTCGGCGAGCAAGGTTTCAACCATCGGTAAAGCGCTCAATCGATCTTGCAACACCTTGAGGAATTGCCTGGTATCCGCGTTTGTTGGTTTGCCAAGTGCATTCAGTTTTTCAAGAAGGGACAAATCGCGAGTTCGAATACTTTCGATATCTGCATCATGTTCTTGTATTTGAGAAGCCAAACTCAGCACTCGCTCGATAACAGTATCTGGCTTATCTGTGATCGGAAATTCGGTAGTCAAAACTTCAGAGACGATACGTTGAGCAATCTGCCATTCTTGTGCTTCGCCAATGGGATCAACTTCAGTTTCTATGCCGTCGAGGATTCCATACTCCTTGAGAACTCGACCCGCGTAGGCGTGATAGGTAGATACTTCAACAGCTAATTCAAGACCCGCGAGAGCTTTTGCGGCCTCAGTATCGCGTCGTAATTGATGGAAACGTTTACGAATACGCGCAGATAATTCACCTGCTGCTTTTCGCGTAAAAGTTAAACCAAGGATTTCCTCAGGTTTTGCGACGTGATTGATAACAAGCCAGAGAATTCGTTGGGTCATTGTTTCGGTTTTGCCACTACCAGCGCCAGCATTGACGAGCATGGGGCGATCTTCGTTAAAAGTAATGATGGATGCTTGTTTTGAGAGATCTCGCTTCTTAACTTTCGCTTTGTCCTCGGCGGTTTCTGCCTCAGCCAATTCAGCCTTATAGATTAAATCAGCAATATCTTGTGGAGAGAATTTCATTAGTCAATCACGCTCCTTCCTTCAGCTTGCAAAGGACAGATATGTGAGACGCGACAGGTGCGGCAATTCTTATTGATGACTGCTACAAAGTTATTAGACCCCATCTTGAGGCCGGTTTCTACAATTCCCTCTTTCACATCAGGATCTGTCACAGGAGCCTGCGGACGTACGCTAGCTGGAGTATCGCCGACATAAAGTAGGGCAGAACCGCTGGAGGATGTGGAGCCAGTCTGTTCTTTAAATCCACCCTCATTTGCCGCAACTTGATAGGCATTCATCTGGCGATTCTTCTCAGCCTCTGGCTTGGTAATTGTCGCACCAGTTTTTATATCGACAATGAAAATATTTCCATCGCTATCCTTTTCGAGTCGATCGACTTGTCCGTGCAGCACTACACGATCATGAATCTTGACTTCAAAATTCTCTTCAACTTTAACCAGTTCATTTCCTTGAGTGGCATGCCAGTTAAAGAATGCGTCTAGCATTTCTGATGCGCGATTAAGTTCAGCTTCTTTAAACCAACCAATGGATTGATCAACAACTTTCCACGATTCGAGGAGCCTTTTCTTAGCGCTTGTGACATCTAGAGTCTTATCTTCATGCACCATTGCAGCGAGCTTGTGTATGGCAACACCTAATAATTGGGCCGATGAATCGCCATCTTGGGCACCGCTCTTTTCTAAAAACCACTTTAGAGCGCAATCTTCAAAACTTTGAATCGATGAAGGCGATACATATATATCCTCATGTGGGCGAACCACAGGTGCATTAGTACTTGGCTCGAGAGCACCAAGCCACTGATCTGGGTCTGCCGCAGACATTCCTTGGGATGCGACTTTATTTAAAAGTCGCGCAGCAAAATCTCTCTTTTCGGGATTTAATAGATCATCCCGCAGTTGCGCAATCAAAATATGTGAATTGAGACCTCTTTGGGGCTTGAAATCTTTGAGAGATTTTTCATCTGCGCTCTCAAAGAAGTAAGTAGATGGAAATAGATCTTCTGCCTCAATCGCAGTCAGAATGACTCGAGACCGTGCTCGCCTCTTAGCGCTTTCAAAGAGTCGTTTCTCATCTTGCGCCAATTTACTGGTGGTGCTGCTATCAAGGACTTGCTTAACGTTGATTTGGGAGAAGACTCGCTCGGTTATTCGCTCGGAACCAAGTAATGAACCACGCTCTTTCATATTTGGCCATTGACCTTGTTGCAGGTTTGGAATAACTACTAACTCCCACTCCAAACCTTTTGCGCTGTGCACGGTTTTGAGAGTGACTGAATCTTCGCGTTGGGCTTCAAATGAAATCGCGTCTGCTGCAAATCGTTGGGTGAACATGTAATCAATAAACGCTTTGGAATCTAAACCTGGATTTCGATCAACGAAGCGTTTTGCGCTATCAAAGAGATTGATGATTGCGTCGAGGTCGCGATCTGCTGCGGCACCACGTGCTCCACCCTTGAGGGCCTTTTCACGCCAGGCTGTCGCAACTTTTTCACCATTTGCTTGACGTGCGTTATCCCAAATAGCCCACAGGAGATCAGAGACATTGCGTGATTTATTTGCCTTGCGTGCAGCCACTAATAAATCTCGGAGCCTTTCAAGTGCTTTCACATCGACAAGGGAGGTATGAGTGGGATCTTTAATGACATCAATCATGATCTCAGTTGTGGTTCGTGAGTCATCCTGATTTTCACGATTGTTCTCATCGCGCTCTTTAGCTAGGGCCATTCGCATCTGTCGAAGTTCTAGGCGATCGGCGCCAACAAAATCAGAGGTCAAAATCGCTTCGATGCGCCCCCATTGCGATGGCACAAGAAGGGATGGGTCGAGTGAGAAAAGAGCTATCTCAAGCAGTGGTTTAACGGCAGGGTTTTCTTTTAAAGCCAATGCTTGGGTATCGATTGTCAAAGGGATGTGATTGATTGAGAATGAACGTTGGAGAGCTTGGACAATTTGCCCAGGTGAGCGAACAATGATTGCCATCTCGCCCCAGGCGATACCATCTTCAATGTGTGCGCGACGAAGTGATTGCGCGATGAAATCAGATTGTTCGGAGATTGAACGCAACTTTGCATG
>CAYRJB010000024.1:0-1407 GCA_964424485.1 uncultured Actinomycetes bacterium | reverse complement strand
ATTGCAATGCGATCGCGAAGATCATTGGCGCTTTCACGTCCATATGTAAGAACGAGAATTTCATCAGCCTTAATCTCGGATTGGCGAGCGATAACTGAATGAATAAGAGTTGTGGTTTTTCCAGAACCAGCAGCTCCCGTGACAAGAGCGCGACCGCGAAAATCCCGGACGCTAATTTGTTCTTCGGATAGCTCGATAGCAGCGCCTACGGGAGCGCGACGCACGAGCTTGAGGTTCATGCCCCTATCTTGGTCGTACCAACCGACATAGGCGTGGATTTAAAGGGTATATGCCCTTTTACGCTTCGGCGTTGGCCTTCTTGGCACGTGAAACCGCTCTCGCGCGTTCGGTCTGATCAAGGACAACCTTGCGCACACGTACTTGCTTTGGAGTAACTTCAACGCACTCATCTTCACGACAGAATTCCAAAGCCTGTTCCATATTCATGAGCTTTGGTGGAATCAAGCGTTCGAGTTCATCAGCGCCAGCAGAACGCATATTGGTTAACTTCTTTTCACGAACAGCGTTGACATCCATATCTTCTGGACGAGCATTCTCACCTACAACCATGCCTTCATAGACTTCATCGCCAACTTCAACGAAGATAGAACCGCGCTCTTGCAAGGAGAAGAGCGCATACGAGGTGACGACGCCGCGACGATCTGAGACAAGTGATCCAGAAAGACGAGTACGAATTTCACCCTGCCATGCTTCGTAACCATCAAAGACGTGGTGCAACAAACCTGTTCCTCGAGTTTCAGTAAGAAACTCGGTACGGAAGCCAATTAATCCACGTGATGGAACTTTGTAATCCATGCGAATCCAACCAGTACCGTGGTTCACCATTTGCTCCATGCGACCTTTGCGCAGAGCCATGAGCTGGGTAATAACACCAAGATATTCTTCAGGCGCATCAATGGTGAGACGTTCCATTGGTTCATGCAATTTGCCATCAACCATCTTGGTAACAACCTGTGGCTTGCCAACAGTTAATTCAAAACCTTCGCGTCGCATAATTTCAACGAGAACTGCAAGCTGCAATTCACCACGACCTTGAACTTCCCAAGTATCTGGACGTTCGGTGTTAAGAACTCGTAATGAGACGTTACCAATCAACTCTTGATCGAGTCTGTTCTTCACCATACGAGCAGTGAGTTTTGTTCCAGAACCACCAGCAAGAGGAGATGTATTAATACCAATTGTCATAGAAATAGATGGTTCATCAACGATGATGGGAGGGAGAGCATGCGCCTTTTCAGGATCTGCAAGAGTCTCGCCCAATGTAATTGTTTCGATACCAGCAACAGCGATGATGTCACCAGGGCCAGCTTCTAGAGCAGGTACGCGCTCAAGACCATCAGTCATGAGGAGTTCGGAAATCTTCACTTTCTCCTGCGTTCCATCTTG
>CAYRJB010000023.1:0-14554 GCA_964424485.1 uncultured Actinomycetes bacterium | reverse complement strand
AAGTCCACAGTTCTTCAGATCATGGCAGGACTTCAACAGCCATCTAACGGTGAAGCATTTCTCACCCCTGGTTACACAGTTGGAATTTTGCTTCAGGAACCAATTCTTGATGAGAACAAATCTGTACTTGAAAACGTTCAAGAAGGTGTTGGCGAAACGATGGAAATGCTCAAGCGTTTCAATCAAATCTCTGAAGAGATGGCTAACCCGGATGCAGATTACGACAAGCTCCTTGCGGAAATGGGAACTCTTCAGGAACAACTCGATCATCGCAATGCGTGGGATTTAGATTCACAGCTTGAACAAGCAATGGATGCTCTTCGATGCCCACCAGGTGATGCAGATGTCAAAGTTCTTTCAGGTGGTGAAAAACGTCGTGTTGCTCTCTGCAAACTCTTGCTCCAAGCCCCAGATCTCTTACTTCTTGATGAACCTACAAACCATTTGGATGCTGAATCTGTACTTTGGCTCGAACAACACCTTGCAAAATATCCAGGTACGGTCGTTGCAATCACTCACGATCGTTATTTCTTGGACAATGTTGCAACATGGATTCTCGAACTCGATCGTGGCCGCGCATATCCATATGAAGGTAATTACTCCACATACCTTGAGACAAAGTCTG
Organism: uncultured Actinomycetes bacterium; assembly: GCA_964424485.1. Lineage (GTDB taxonomy): Bacteria > Actinomycetota > Actinomycetes > Nanopelagicales > Nanopelagicaceae > PALSA-747. Next base: position 13,929 of record CAYRJB010000023.1, on the reverse strand, counting down.
AGCGTATGAAAGTTGAGGGTCAAAAGGATGCCAAGCGGGCTAAGCGTTTGAAGGAAGAACTCGAATGGGTTCGAATGAATGCCAAGGGACGCCAAGTTAAATCAAAGGCTCGTCTAGCTCGATATGAAGAGATGGCTGCTGAAGCTGAAAAAGCGCGCAAGCTCGACTTTGAAGAAATTCAAATTCCGCCTGGCCCACGCCTCGGAAATGTTGTTGTTGAAGTAGAGCATCTGAAGAAAGGCTTTGGAGAGCGACTTCTCATTGATGACCTTTCCTTTACATTGCCACGCAACGGAATTGTCGGAGTTATCGGACCAAATGGAGCAGGTAAGACGACCCTTTTCAAGACAATACTCGGGATGGAACAGCCTGACTCGGGAACTGTGAAAATCGGTGAAACCGTGAAGATTTCATACGTCGATCAGAGCCGTTCGGGTATTGATCCAAAGAAGTCACTCTGGGAAGTTGTTTCCGATGGCCTAGATTTCATGAAGGTTGGAAATGTTGAAATGCCGTCACGTGCATATGTTTCAGCATTCGGCTTTAAAGGTCCTGATCAGCAAAAGCCAGCTGGCGTGCTTTCTGGCGGTGAACGTAATCGTCTCAATCTTGCATTGACTCTCAAGATGGGTGGAAATCTTCTGCTTCTAGATGAACCAACAAACGATCTCGATGTCGAAACTTTGAGCTCGCTTGAAAATGCGTTGCTTGAATTTCCTGGTTGCGCTGTGGTTATCTCACACGATCGTTGGTTCTTAGACCGTGTAGCAACACATATCTTGGCCTATGAAGGAGATTCACAATGGTTCTGGTTTGAAGGTAACTTCGAATCTTACGAAGAAAACAAGATCAAAAGACTTGGGGCGGAAGCTGCTCGTCCACATCGCGTTACATATCGAAAGCTAACTCGATGAAATTTACATCGATGACGCATGTGCGTTGGGATGATCTCGACGCTTTTGGACATTTAAACAACGCCAAGTATTTGGTTGTCATGCAAGAAGCTCGCGCTGATATGTTCTTTTACGATCGAATGAATCGTGGCCTCCCTGCAGTCTTCACAGATATGGTCGTTGCTCGCGCAGAAATTGATTATCTCGAGCCAATCTACGATGGCGGATTTGATGCCTCTGTCGATATGTGGGTCGATCGAATTGGTAATGCGTCTTTTGATATGTGGTATGAAATCAAGTCTGACAAGGGTTTGCATGCCCGCGGTAAAACTGTTCAAGTTTGCGTGAGTATGGAAACGAAAAAAGCTCGACGCCTCACCGATGAGGAGAAAGCCTTACTCGTTACTTACTCAGACGAGAATTACGGGGAGAAGAATTAGTGCACGATTCCAAACATGTTGCTCCGCAATCGCCGGGCGCATGGTGGCGGGATGCTGTCACCTACCAAATCTATATACGTTCTTTTGCTGACTCGAACGGAGATGGCAAGGGTGACATCGAAGGTATCCGTTCCAGACTTCCATATCTGAAAAAGCTTGGTATCGATGCAATCTGGATTACACCTTGGTATGTCTCTCCACAAAAAGATCACGGGTATGACACCGCCGATTACATGGATATTGATCCGGATTATGGAACTTTGAGTGATGCAGAACGGTTAATCAAAGAAGCTGAAGAAATGGGCATTCGCACAATTGTCGATCTAGTGCCCAATCATTCATCGGATCAACATAAATGGTTTCAGGAAGCTCTTAACTCCGAGCCAGGTTCGCCGGCGCGAGATCGTTATATTTTCCGCGATGGTAAGGGTGAGAATGGTGAACTTCCACCGAATGACTGGGAGGCTGTTTTTGGTGGTTGCGCATGGGAACGCATTAAAGAAAAAAATGGCCAACCAGGACAGTGGTATCTCCATCTTTTTGCTGTTGAACAACCAGATCTCAATTGGGAGAATGAAGAAGTTCGCGAACACTTTGACCAAGTGTTGCGCTTCTGGCTTGATCGCGGTGTAGCTGGTTTTCGCATCGACGTCGCTCACGGAATGATTAAGGCGCCTGGACTGCCAGATGTAAAAACGCATTCGGAAGGATTGCTCGATGTTGCCGCACGCCCATATTGGAACCAACCTGGCGTGCATGAAATTTACCGACGTTGGCGAAAAATATTTGATTCTTATCCTGGTGATCGAATGGGCGTTGCAGAGGCCTGGGTTCCAGTCGAATCTTTGCCGCTCTATCTTCGTCCCGATGAACTACAAAACTCTTTCAATTTCATTTATTTAGATAGTCGTTGGTTGAAAAAGAGTCTTCGCAAAAGTATTCAAGACTCACTTGATTCACTGGCAACAACTGGTGCCCCTTCTTCATGGGTATTTGAAAATCACGATGTAACGCGCAAAGTTCATCGTTTTGACCTTCAACTTGGCAAGAAAAGATCATCTACGCCAGCACCTCGTTTTGGAAAGCATCCAGAACGTTTCAACGAGACCCGAGGTGTTCGTCGAGCACGCGCAGGTTCTTTATTAACTTTGGCACTTCCTGGTGGCGCTTACCTTTATCAAGGTGAAGAACTGACTTTGCCACACGTTTTGGATATTCCACACGATCGGATCGAAGATCCCACATGGCATATGTCAGGGTATAAAGATGTGGGTCGTGATGGTTGTCGCGTTCCAATTCCATGGACTCAAATGGCTGATGGGGCACATGGTTTCTCGACGAAAAAGTCTATGACTCGAGATGAAGCTTGGATGCCAGAACCGCAATGGTGGGGTAAGTACGCTGTAGATATTCAAGATCTCAATCCTGAATCCTCTTTGTGGTTACATCGCAATGCACTCAAGTTGCGAAAAGAATTACCAGGACTTGGCGATGGAGAAATGGAATGGGTAAAAGCTCCACGACGCGTCTTAGCATTCAAGCGCGATGGTGGTTTCCAATGTTGGGTTAATTTCGGTCGATCAGTGAAATTACCGAAAGGTGCAAAGGTTCTACTTTCATCGTCACCACTAACTGGAAATAGACTCCCCAAAGATACTGCGGTCTGGTTTACACTCTAAAGGTGAGCAAGCGCGACTATAGAGTGCATCCTGCTTGGGTTGCATTCGGCGTCACACTTTTGACATTGATGGCGTCGGCAGGCGTGCGTTCCGCGCCTTCTGTTCTGCTGGTCCCTCTTGAAGACGCTCTTCATTGGTCCCGCGCAACTATTTCATCAGCGGTTGGAATCAACATTCTTGTATACGGACTGATTTCCCCATTCGCTGCGGCTTTAATGGAACGTTTTGGAGTAAGGCGCGTGGTCATGAGCGCCCTCACTGTTGTTGGAACAGGAGCATTCCTCACTCAATTTGTTAATGCGCCATGGCAGCTCATTGCACTCTGGGGATTTGTTGTGGGTGTGGGAACTGGATCCATGGCAGTTGTATTTGTTGCAACTGTTGCCAATCGCTGGTTTATTGCAAAGAAAGGCCTTGTGGTTGGAATTCTCTCTGCTGGTCAAGCAACAGGACAGTTAATTTTTCTCCCTTTGCTTTCAAGTCTTGCGGTAAATGTTGGATGGCAGAGCGTTTCCATGGTCATCGCAATTGCAATGTGGACAATGGTTCCACTGATCTATTTTCTTCTCAAAGAATCTCCAGCACATTTAGGATTAAAACCACTCGGTGCTCCAAATGATTATGTAGAGAAAGCTCTCGTCAAACAAAATGCCGCAAAGCAAGCCTGGGCCACACTTCGCGAATCGACGCATAAGAAAGACTTCTGGTTGCTCTTTGGATCATTTATGGTCTGCGGATTATCTACTAATGGATTAGTTGGAACCCATTTTATTGCGGCTGCTCACGATCATGGAATGTCTGAAGTAACCGCTGCTTCTCTACTTGCTTTGATAGGTGTTTTTGATGTTATAGGAACAATCACTTCAGGTGTTCTTACGGACAAGATCGATCCGCGCAGACTTCTTTTCTTTTATTACTTCTTGCGCGGCGTCTCGCTCTTCCTTCTGCCGATGATTCTATTCAATTCAATTCATACATCGACTATGGCATTTGTACTTTTCTATGGCTTAGATTGGGTTGCAACAGTTCCTCCAACCATCATGCTCTGTCGAAATGTTCTTGGTGTTGAGAGAGGAGCAATTGTGTATGGATGGGTATTTGCTGCCCACCAAATCGGCGCCTCAATCGCTGCGTACGGTGCAGCGCTCCTTCGCGTTCAGTTCGGCAATTATTCGCTCGCCTTCTATATCGCAGGTGTCGCGTGCGTCATAACTTCATATTTCGTGTTGCAAATCTCTGATCCCGCTAAGAATCAGCTTCAAAAAAAGGCGTAATCTTTTCTTATGACGGAAGAAAGTTTTTACGATCGTATTGGCGGTCACCAAACTTTTGAAAATCTAGTCTCACATTTTTATGCTCTCGTGACGATAGATCCAATTCTTCGCCCCATGTATCCAGAATCAGATCTTGGTGAAGCAGCAAATCGCCTCATGATGTTTCTTGAACAATATTGGGGTGGACCAAAGACTTATAGCGAGACTCGTGGTCACCCGCGTCTTCGTATGCGCCACGCAGGTTTTCACATTAATGAAGAGGCTAAAGATGCGTGGCTGCGTTGCATGAGGAGCGCAGTGGATGAAATAGAGACAACTCCAGAGCTTAAGCAAGAGTTATGGGATTACATGGAAGGTGCGGCAAAGTTCCTTATTAATGCCGACGACTGATTACTTCCTTTTTTGAGAAGCGTTTCCAATCTTAAGAATCTCACCGTTTCGTAAATACCACAATGTTCCTTTTGAATCTCTAACAGTTGTGATGCGTAGCCCAACGGTTTCAACAGTACCCTTAACATCGAGTACATCGACTTTGTCGCCAACTCCATACTGATCTTCGACCAACATAAAGATGCCTGCAAGGATGTCACGGACAATTGTTTGCGCGCCAAGACCAAGAGCGACACCAAGGACACCAGCAGATGCAATGAGTGGTCCAAGATTTAAACCGAATTCACTTAAAGTCATTGCAGATGCAACAAGCAAAATTGTTCCATTGAGTGTGGATTTCAAGATAGAGCCAAGTGTCTGTGCCCTTTCTTTTTGCCTCGCTACGGTGCGAGTGGGGCCGGGGATGAAATCCGCTGTTGCGATACGGTTCATGGCTCTCGTTATGGCTCGACCGCCAATTTTTTGAAGGATCAAAGCGGCAACAACGATGGTCAAAATATGGAGCGGGGCACCTTGGAACCAATTCCATGCGTCCTGGATATGCGTAGTTGCCGTCATACCAGCGGACTTTACAGAATCTTTACCAAAACTTTGATGGTGAAATGCCTCCAAAACCAGAGGTGATAAGGCACGATTACCCAATCAGCACGAGCCATGTGCTGCACCCAGGGGAGATTCAGTGTCACAAACATTGGTACTGAACGCCACCTACGAGCCACTAGGTGTCGTATCAGAAAGACGAGCTTTGATACTCGTCTTGAATCAACGCGCCATCACAATTGAAGAATCAAACACTGTTCTCCATTTTGCAGGGGGAGAAGTAACCCTGCCGGCAGTTATTCGTCTCGTTAAATTTGTTCGAATTCCTTATCGTCACGCAGTGCCACTATCTCGCCGTGCGATTTTTGCACGCGATGGTGGACGTTGTGCCTATTGCGGTGCACCTGCAACATCGATAGATCACGTTATTCCTCGTTCTCGTGGTGGTGGGCACACGTGGGAAAATGTTGTTTCTGCTTGCCATAAGTGCAATCATCAAAAAGCAGATCGTATGCTCAAAGAAATTGGTTGGAGATTGCGCAATGTTCCACGCGAGCCGGTCGGTGCAGCATGGAGAATTCTAGGTACTGGTCGACCAGATGAGCGATGGCTTGCTTATCTCAAACCATATGGCATTGAGCCATTTGGTGCTGCAGCGGCAAGTGCATAAACTGCTCTTATGGCACACGCAATCGTTTGGTTCATTGGTTTTCCAATTGCAATCTTTTTCGGAATTACAGCAATCGTTCTAGTTGCTACAACTGATCGCAAGAAATTCAAGGCTGCCAGCGACCTCAATCGCATTGACTAATTCTCTAGCGCTTGAACGCGAAGCGCTCTCTCGAGAGCATCGCGACCTTCTTTAACCAATCGACATAATGTTTCAGGCGAATCCTTTCCTTCGCCGTTCAACCACGAGTCCGTCGCAGCTAGCGTTGCCTGTGTACCAACGTAAATTGGATAGAGAGATTCGATAACTGCTTTTGATTTCTCATAAGAGTCTGGATTCCACACGCTATTCAATGAGTTGAGGTACTTAGAAACATAACCTTCCATAAGTTCTGGATGACGGTAGGTAATAAAACCTGCGACTTTGTAACGTCGAGTCGAAGTAGAGAGATCGTCGTGAAGAATTGAATTCCAAATCTCTTCTTTAATTTTCTCGTCAGGTATAGAAGCGTAGGAAGCTGTATGGTTAAGCTCGCCGCTCAGAGTTTTATCTCTTTCAAGTTCTTCATCTATTGCTGCATGATCGAGAACGCCGCGTTCAACGAGTTCACGAACAAAATGCCAGCGAAGGTCTGCATCGACAATGAGGCCCGGAAGAGCGCCATCAAGTAGTTCGCGAATTCGATGTACTTGCGACGCATTCTCTGCCAGTGAAGCAAAGAGGCGAGCTAAATTAAGTTGGGCATCGCTGCCAGCCTCGGCTGCATCCATAGCCTGTCCCACTAAATGTGCTGCCTGATCTCTAAGAGCTGGTCGCTTCATCGGTGGTGAGTAATTGTCGATTGCTCCACGAAGTTGCCCACCTAGAATTGTGGCCATTGAAATATCGCTTTCAGAACCAATTCGATTGGCAACAATGGTGACGAATTCGGATGCGCTCAGCTCGGCATCGCGCAACATGTCCCAAAGCGCTCCCCAAACCACTGCGCGAGAAAGTGCATCATCAAAACTGACCATGTGGCGAGTGAGAGTGTTGATTGAATTTTCATCGAATCGAACTTTGGCATATGTCTTATCTGCGTCATTCACAAGAAGCACATCTGCAATTTTCTCTCCGCTTAGTTCTGGAATCGCAGTTGTGGTTCCTTCGACGTCGCACAGAACGCGCTTTCGCAGAACAAGCTTGTCATCGAGAATGTCATAAAGCCCTATTGCGAGTCGATGAATACGAAGCTCTTTCGATCCAGAAGGAATTAGTGGAGGATCTTGTTTGATAGCAACTGATTCGTAAGTATCACCGGAAGTTGCCACGATTGGGCGAAGGGTGTTGACGCCTGCGGTTTGAAGCCATGTAGAGACCCATGGTTTGAGATTGCGACCGCTAGTTGCTTCGAGCTCGAAGAGTAGATCTTCAAGAGTTGTATTTTTAAATGCATGCTTCTTGAAGTAAGTCTGTAGAGCAGTCACAAAATTTTCACGACCCACATATTCGGTGAGTTGGTGGAGAACAGATGCTCCCTTTGCATACGAAATTCCATCAAAGTTTGCATTCACTGCAGCAATGTCAACCATGTCGGCCACAATTGGGTGAGTGGTGACAAGTTGGTCTTGGCGATAGCCCCAGTTCTTTCTGGCACTATTGAATTCAGTCCACGCATTCTTGAATCGAGTTCCTTCAGCAAGTGCTAAATACGAAGACCATTCGGCAAACGACTCGTTTAGCCAAAGATCATCCCACCACGACATGGTGACCATGTTGCCAAACCACATATGTGCCATTTCATGGAGAATCGTGTTCGCTCGCGCCAAATACATTTTCTCGGTCACTTTCGAGCGGAAGACAAAAAGATCTTCTTTAAAGGTAACTGCGCCTATGTTTTCCATGGCACCCCAGTTGAAGTCAACGACTGCGATCTGATCGTATTTTTCAAATGGATAAGTTAGGCCGAATACCTTTTCAAAGTAATCAAAACCTTGGCGCGTGAGGGAGAAAATTTCCTCAGCATCTAAGTGTTCAGAGAGAGATTTCCGGCAATAAATCGCCATCGGGATTTCTTTAGTGCCCTTATATACGTCGCGGACAACGGCGTATGGACCAGCTACAACAGCTGTTGCATAAGTTGAAATTCGTGGAGTCTTCTTGAAATGCCATGTAATGGAATCTGTGCCCTGATCTTTTGATGCGGGTGAGTAATTTGAGATGACTTCCCAGTGTTTAGGAGCTGTGACATGAAAAGTAAATTCAGCTTTAAGAGAAGGTTGATCAAAACCGGCATACATTTTTCGAATATACGCAGTCTCTCCTTGGGAGTAGAGATAGACCTCGTTGTCGACAGGATCGACAGAGCGAACAAGACCTTCACCCGATGTTGAATATAGAGCGTTCATTGTGATGACGAGTTCATTTTCAAGTTGAAGATTATTGAGATAGATAGTGGTCCCGTCGTAATTTGAAAGGTCAACTGCATTGCCGTTGAGAGTTGCGCTCACAATGGAATCAGCCACGGCATCGATGAATGTGTTGTATCCAGGTGTGAGACAAGAGAACTTGATAATCGAAGTGGACGGAAAAGTTTTATCGCCCTGCGTCAGATCCAGAGTGATGTCATAGCTTTCGACCCGAAGATGTTTCGCACGTTCATTGGCTTCTGCTCGAGAGATATTTGTTCCGGGCACCGTTGCTCCTCTAATTCTTGAAGATTCTGATTTCTTTGTTCTTTTCGCTTAGGCTATCCGTGATGGAACGCCCAGACAATCGCAGCTACAGGTTACGTGGGTCACGCGCGACCGAAGCGCAACAGCTCGCATATGAGGCTTTGTGGCATTCATTTGGACTTGAGCCAACTAGTGAACTTCGACTCGATGAGATTTTTCCCGGCTGCAAGAAAATAATTATGGAAATCGGAACCGGCATGGGAGAGGCCACTGCGGAGATTGTAAGAAATGACCCTACGACTGCCTACCTCGGGGTTGAAGTACATACTCCGGGTATTGGCGCCTTGATGAACATGGCGAGAAAGAACGAAAGCACCAATCTCAAAATCATTCGCGAAGATGCACATATTGTTTTGCGGGATTACATTCGAGATAAATCTCTTGATGCTATACATCTGTTTTTCCCAGATCCCTGGCCGAAGACGAAACACTGGAAGAGACGTATTATTCAGAGAGAGTTTCTAGAACTCATTCATCCAAAATTAAAAGATGGCGGGTATATTCATATCGCCACCGATTGGGTCGAGTATGCACGATGGATCAAAACAATTTTTGATGCCTCTGCACTTTTTGATGGTGGAGTGATAGAACGGCCTGAATTTAGGCCTATTTCAAAATTTGAAGGTCAAGGGATAAAGAAAGGTCACGTTGTGACTGATTTTCGTTATTTCAAAAAGTAATTAGAGAGAACCCTTAGTTTCGTAAGTCGAGATCTGACTTATGCGACGAACATGGCGTTCATCTCCAGGAAATGGCGTATTGATAAAGGCTTCCACGATTTCAAGAGCAAACTCTTCTGTGTGCATGCGGCCACCGATGGCTACGACATTTGCATTGTTATGTTCGCGAGCTAGTTGCGCCGTTTCTATACTCCACGCAAGAGCAGCTCGAACACCCTTAACTTTATTTGCAGCGATTTGTTCGCCATTGCCCGAGCCACCAAGAACAATTCCCAGTGAACCAGGATCCTTCACGACACCTTCTGCTGCAGGAATGCAAAAGACGGGGTAATCGTCGAGTGCGTCATATTCATAGGGGCCGTGGTCAATAACGTTGTGGCCAAGCTTGGTGAGGTGTTCCACCATTCGATTTTTAAAATCAAGGCCTGCGTGATCGCTACCGATATGAATATTCACATCTGAATCTTCTCAAAGATAAAAGGAATAAAAAAACTAGACCCGCACTCCCCACGAGTACGGGTCTAGTTTGAGCTAGGTATTTAGCTGGTTGGTAGGGAAGTGCGCCTATTTAGTGGCGACCACGACCCATTCCACCTTTGCCCATTCCCATTCCACCTTGGCCACCAACCTGAGATACCTCGGCTGTGACATGTGCAGTGAGATTTGCCTTAAGTGTTGCTGCATTAGCTGCGGTCAATGTTCCTGCAGTTACTGCTGCATCGATTGCCTTTGTCTCTGCTGCAACAAGAGCCGCGATCAAAGCATCTTTCTTTGCACCAGCAATATCAGCAAGCGACTTGCCTGATTGAAGAGCTGTTTTCAAAGTTGTTGCATCGATTCCAAGGGTAGAGAGAATGACAGCTTGCTTGTCATACTGAATACCGAAGCCATGTCCTGGTGCGCCAGCTGGCATATTTGCATGCTCTGTTGCTTCAGCTGCATCAAGTGCAGTCTTAATTGCATCAGCTTGTGCCTGTGTAATTGTTCCCTTTGTAACTAGTCCTGAGAGAACAGTTGCCAAGGTTGCAGATGGTCCAACGCCATTCATTCCACCGATTGATGGACGTGTTGGTGTGCCAGTAACCGATTTGGATACTGACTTTGTAGATGCAGCCTCTGCTACAGCAACTCCGCCAACAGAAACAGTGGCCGCGAGTGCTACAACTGCGAGTACTTTCTTGTTCATATAACTCCCTCTTCTTTGAGAGGACCAAGGTTTAAACCTTGATCACATTCCTAACCAGATACCCTCATATCCGGACAAGACGAAGATTCGTACGACAACCTGTATGTGGCAGTAATCTGAACTGAGAACCCGCAGAGAGTGGTGAGAGTTAGCCCACTATTAAATGACTGTTCATGAGGAGAAATATCCAGTTCACGCTCGCACTCTGTGAGCAACCTTAAAACAAGACATTATTAGAAAAGGAAAGCAAATGAATACCCGCCACAAGAGTGGGTATCGCGCATTGGCATACGCACTACCCATTTCTTTACTTTCTTCCCTCATTGCACCGTCGGCGATTGCTGCAACAGGTGTCAAAGTAACAACTGCTACCGGCTTACAAAAAGCAGGTCGGGTTCTCGATTCAGCAAACACAATATTGTCAGGCAAAGGTTCGCCATCCACTTCGATTGGAGACGATGGCGACTTTTATATTGATTTAACAACGTTAAATTTCTATGGTCCAAAAGCAAAGAACAAATGGCCACTACCTATTTCATTGAAAGGCACTGTCGGAGCACAAGGACCAGCAGGCGTTGATGGAAAAGCAGGAGCAACCGGCCCCGCTGGGTTGAAAGGCGATACTGGTCCAGCAGGACCTCGTGGTGAAACCGGCGCAACAGGACCAACTGGTCCATCAGGATCTGTTGGTGCAACTGGCGCAACCGGTGCAACTGGCGCAACCGGTGCGCAAGGTCCAGCAGGGGCAACCGGCGCAACCGGCGCACAAGGAGTGAAAGGCGACACCGGATTAACTGGCGCAACTGGTCCAAAAGGAGACACTGGTGCACAAGGCGAACAAGGTTTGCAAGGAGTTAAAGGTGATACAGGATTACAAGGACCAAAAGGTGACCAAGGAATTCAAGGCATTAAAGGTGACACTGGTGCACAAGGTGTGCAGGGTATTCAGGGAATTGCAGGCGTGTCTGATGCAACTATCGGCAACATTACTTTCCCACAACTTGCTGCAGGCACGAATGGATCTGCTACCTCAACAAAATTTGCGACCCTAAAGAAGGGTTCTAGCTATTACGTTGAAATTAATATTTGGATTCCTCAGCCTGCAACAACTTTTCATTCAAAGGTTGATTCAGTTGCCGCAGAAAACGGAGCCACGGTTCAATACTCTTATGTCGTGACCTCTGGCGCGTCATATCGAAGCGGAACGACTGGTACAGAAAACTCTTATGTAATTAAAGCATTGGTTGACGGATCAGCAGCCACAGCAGATTTTTCTTTAACGGTCACGTACGTTGTAAGTCAGTCGACAACATCGAATCCATTGAACGCTGCTGGAAAATTCATTGCAATGCATGTGGGCTCTGTTGCTAACGGATAACTGGAGCGGGTGACGGGAATCGAACCCGCACGACCAGCTTGGAAGGCTGGAGTTCTACCATTGAACTACACCCGCATAAGGTGTTTTGGTGCTTCTAGTCACTGGAAGGGGGATGGGGCCTCGATATCGAGGTTCCTCCTCCGGTGTCAGGTCGTAGGGTATCTGACCCGATTAGGAGAGTGAAATTCTTTCCTTTAGACTCCAACCTTACGCCACCGGGGCGTAGCGTAGTGGCTAGCGCGCCTGCTTTGGGAGCAGGAGATCGCGAGTTCGAATCTCGCCGCCCCGACCAGTATTTCTCTCAATACTTATTTATTTTAAGGGGAGCCTTGTGAAGTCATCTGTAGAAAAAATTGATGAAACTCGCGTTAAGTTTTCAATCGATATTACATTCGATGAGCTCAAGCCACACATCGAGAGCGCATACACAACTATTTCTACAAAGGTAAATATCCCTGGCTTCCGCAAAGGCAAAGTACCCAAGTCATTAATTGACCAGCGCGTTGGTCGTGCAGCCGTTTTAGATGAGGCGATCAATTCGGCAATTCCAACTTTTTATTCTCAAGCTGCTCGTGACGAAAAGATTCGCCCAATGGGACGTCCAGAAGTTGATCTAAAAGAACTCAAGGACAACGAATCGGTTGCATTTACTGTCGAGGTAGATGTTCGCCCTGAGATTAAGCTCCCAGACTTTTCGGCAATCACCCTCGAAGTAGATGATGTCTCTGTCACTGATGCAGAAGTTGAAGAACAGCTCACTGCTCTTCGTGCCCGCTTTGGCACACTTACATCAGTTGAGAAGACTGTCGAAAACGGTGATTTTGTCTCCATTGATCTCGTGGCCAAAGTAGATGGCAAAGAAATCGAAGGCGGCACTGTTAACGATGTTTCATACGAAGTTGGAACCAACCGTATGGTTGATGGACTTGATGAAGCCTTGCAAGGACTTTCCGTTGGTGAATCAAAGCGCTTCTCTGCGCCACTCGTTGGAATGGCAGAAGGACAATCTGGCGATATCGATGTAACAGTAAAAGCTGTGAAGCGTCGTGATTTACCAGAGGCTAATGATGAGTTTGCCAAGATGTCCTCGGAATTCGAAACTCTTGCCGAATTAAAGAAAGATATTGCCGATCGCCTTGAGAAAATCAAAGGCCTTGAACAAGGCTCACAGGCACGCAATCTTCTCGTTGATAAATTGATTGCTGAAGTAAAGGTGCCAGTACCAACCAAGATGATCGAGGCAGAAGTGCATGCACACCTTGAAGGTGAAGGCCGTCTTGAAGACGAGGCCCACCGTGCTGAGGTAACTGAATCAACAAAGTCTTCTTTTATCCAAGAAATCATCTTTGATGCAATCGTTGATTCAGAAGATGTAAACGTCAATGATGCTGAGCTTTCAGATTATTTGATCCGCGCTTCGCAACGTTATGGAATGGCTCCAGAAGAATTCCTCAAGCAGGTTTCTGAAGCTGGACAAATCCAGATGATGGTTGCCGAAGTAGCACGTGCCAAGGCGCTCGCTACGGCGCTATCAAAGGCGAAGGTCGTTACAAAGTCAGGCAAGAAGGTTGACCTTGACGCCCTTCGACCAAAGGCACCTGAAGTCGTCTCAGCAGAGTAATCACTTCTCTCAGGGCGAACGCTCCTATGCGTAATAGCTAGGGGAATCAGGAAGCATTTCCACCTATTTATTGTTAAGGTCAATACAAGGTTTAACAGGCTTTGGCTGTTTTAAAGCAACCGTTTAAAAAAGTAGGAGGATGGAAAGTGGAGAACGAATTGGCTCGCGCCTCTGGTTCATACCTTGGCGGACTAGACGATCAGGTCTACCAACGCCTTCTTAAGGAACGCATCATCTTCCTTGGCTCGCAAGTAGAAGACAACATGGCGAATGCCATTTGCGCGCAGATGTTGCTCCTTGCCGCTGAAGATGCAGAAAAAGATATTTATCTCTACATCAACTCACCTGGTGGCTCAGTCTCCGCGGGTATGGCGATTTATGACACCATGCAATACATCAAGAATGATGTTGCAACTGTTGCCATGGGACTTGCAGCTTCGATGGGTCAATTCCTTCTTTGCGCA
>CAYRJB010000022.1:0-15055 GCA_964424485.1 uncultured Actinomycetes bacterium | reverse complement strand
GGAGGTGTCGTCGTATTTTTCGACGAAGCCGACACGCTTGGAAATCGAGGAGCGATCTCTCAAACTGGAAATTTCACATCCGCCAATTCCGTTCTGGGGGTGCCTTGCCACGGAGGTCACTATCTTTCCGAAGCCGGCGCTTCTCTTATCGCTCAAGAAGCTTTTACTAATAATAAATTTGTAGCCGGATCCGCCATGGGTGGCGGTGCTGGGATGGGAACGCTTCAAGCGCTTTTGACTGAACTTTCCGGCCTTAAAAAACCTCGAGGCTTTTTCAATCGTATTGTTCGTCGAACTTTAGGTATGCGACCCAAAGAACCACCTAAGTATCGAATTCTTGTTGTAATGGCGACTAATTTACCCGAGGCTCTTGATGAGGCGTTACTTCGTCCAGGTCGCATTGATCGAATGTATCGCGTGGGTTATCCAAGTAAAGCTGGTCGAATCCGCACGTATGAAGGATATTTAGCTAAAGTCTCTCATTCTTTAAGTGATGAAGAGATTGAAAAGCTCGCTGTCATTACTCCCTATGCAACCGGCGCTCGAATCAAAGACACTATCAACGAAGCTCTCATCATGGCCATCCGTGATGGCCGTACATCCATCACCTGGACAGATGTCATAAAGGCAAAGCAACAAAAAGAGCTCGGACCTGCAGAAGATGTTGAATACATTGAACGCGAACGCCATGCTGTCGCAATCCATGAAGCATGCCACGGTGTTATGGCGTTTACAGTTCGCCAACATATGATGATCGATCTTGCAACCATTGAAAAGGGCTCCGATTACCTTGGTATGGTTGCTTCGATTCCACCTGATGAGCAGTTCACCCGTTGGCGCTCAGAGTATGAATCCGACATTTTAGTTTCACTAGCCTCTTTGGCGGGTGAGCGCATGTTTTTTGAAAACGATAACTCATCTGGAGTCTCTGGGGATCTTGAAAGTGCAACTACTGTTGCGAGCTTTATGGAAGGTCACTGGGGAATGGGTTCGACCATCAGCTCCCACGCTTCAAATAGAAGGTTTGAAGTAGGTTCGCCTGGCGGCGGTAAACCTAAAGATGATAATGCGAAAGAAATGAGACGCGCACTTGGTGATCGAATTGAAGATAATTTAGCAACACTACTTGCGCGCGCGGAGATTATCCTTCGAGACAACCGAGAAAAAGTTCTTGCTTTGGCTCACGCCCTCGAGGTTCACAAGACTTTAACAGGTGATGATGTTAGGGCAGTCTTGGAAGGCAGCGTTGGGCCACTGGTCGATGGTCGCCCATATCTGGAATCTGAAAATATTCAACGCATCGAGCAGTACCATCTTTCTGCTGTTAAGGCCCACAAAGAACACCAAAAACCTGAGATTCAGCTTCCTGTTTTCGGGTAGTCTCTAGCCATGGGTCCAGGTGGAATAGCTGCAATCATTGCGGCCTCGTCTTTATTAGTCATAGCCTTCGCAGTCGCTTACAGCGTTATTCGTCTTGGCAATCTAGTTAAAGAAGCGCAAAAGACGGTTCGTAGCGTTAACAAAATTACTGCGACTGCTGAGGCGCTAACCGATAAGGTCTCTTTTGCGGTCAATTCCATTACAAAAGCCGATTCACCCGTTATGAAGATCATTGGGACCATCGCTGGTCTTGCAAATCGTCGCTCTTCCAAGGATCACGACTGATCCGTGAATTCTGCAGATATTCGCGAACGTTGGCTTCGCTTTTTTGAGAATGGGAATTCCCAGGGGTTAACACATACGGTTGTGCCATCAGCTTCTCTTATCGCTGATGATCCAAACCTCCTTCTTGTAAATGCGGGCATGGTTCCCTTTAAGCCTTACTTTCTAGGGGAACAAACACCTCCATACAAGCGCGCTACTTCTGTTCAGAAATGTGTACGAACGCTTGATATCGATGAGGTCGGTAAAACCACACGTCATGCATCTTTTTTCCAAATGTGCGGAAACTTTTCCTTCGGAGATTATTTCAAAGAGGGTGCAATTGGATTAGCTTGGGAATTGCTCACAAAGCCAGTTTCGGATGGTGGATATGGTTTCCCGGAAGAAAAGCTTTGGGTAACGGTTTACCACGATGATGATGAAGCGGCAGATATCTGGCATCACAAAGTAGGTGTCCCGCGCGATCGAATTCAAAAGCGTGGAATGGCAGATAATTTTTGGTCAATGGGTGTTCCAGGTCCATGCGGACCATGTTCGGAAATCTATTATGACCGTGGTCCTCAATATGGCAAAGAAGGTGGACCGATTGCTGATGAGGATCGATATTTAGAGGTATGGAATCTCGTTTTCATGCAGAACATCCGCGGAGCAGGCGGAGGCAAAGATGGGTATCCGATTTTGGGAGAATTGCCGGCAAAAAATATCGATACTGGCCTAGGTCTTGAACGTACTGCTGCTCTGCTGCAGGGCGTAGAAAATATTTATGAAATTGACACAACTAAACAGATCCTTGATAAGGCAGTTGAACTATCTGGGGTCAAATATGGCGCTCATGAAAAGAGCGATGTCTCACTACGAGTGATCGCAGATCATGCTCGTACCGCAATGATGCTCATAGGAGATGGTGTCCTACCAAGCAACGAAGCGCGTGGCTACGTTTTGCGTCGCATGATGCGTCGCACTATCAGAAATATGCGAATTCTTGGTGCACCCGATCGCAATACCGAAGAACTTATGAAAGCTGCTATCGGCGCTATGGGACCTCAATATCCAGAGTTAGTGGAGGCTCAAGCACGCATTCTCGCAGTGAGTAATGCAGAAGAAGAATCGTTTTTACAGACTCTTAAATCTGGAACGCAGATATTTGATACAGCAGTGAACACTGTAAAGAATGAAAAAGACATAAAGCTATCTGGAGATACAGTCTTTAAATTGCACGATACATATGGCTTTCCTTTTGATCTGACTTTAGAAATGGCAACCGAACAGGGACTTTCTGTTGATGAAGATGGATTCCGTCGCCTGATGAAGGAGCAAAAAGAGCGGGCGAAGGCAGATGCCAAGTCCAAGAAGAGCGGCCATGCAGATGTATCCGCTTACCGAAGCATTATTGATGCCGTAGGAGCCACCAAATTTATTGGATACACAGATTTTGAAAGCGAAAGCACTCTTAAAGCGATTCTTGTAGACGGGAAATCGGTAGCAGAAGCCGACGCGGGAGCGGAAGTTGAAGTAGTTCTCGATCGAACACCTTTCTATTCTGAGGGCGGTGGACAACTCGCAGATGGTGGCCGTATCACTCTTGCCAATGGAGCTGTGATTGAAATTGATGATGTTCAAACTCCAGTCCCTGGTCTTTACATCCATCGCGGATCTATCGTTTCAGGCCATGCTCGTGCAAATGAATCTGTCTTTGCTTCCATTGATCATGAGCGTCGTGCCGCGATAAGCCGGGCACATACCGCAACGCACATGGTCCATAAAGCTTTTCGCGAAGCGCTCGGAGAAAGTGCAACGCAGGCTGGTTCTGAAAATGCTCCAGGACGTTTTAGATTTGATTTCCCATCGTCTGGGGCGGTTCCACCATCTGTCCTCCGTGATGTTGAAGCACGAGTCAACTCGCTACTCATCGAAAATCTTTCTGTAACTGCTCAAGAAATGTCTCAAGCAGAAGCGAAAAGTATTGGCGCCATGGCTCTCTTTGGTGAGAAATATGGTGAGAAAGTTCGTGTTGTCTCAGTAGGAGAGTGGGCAAAGGAGCTCTGCGGCGGAACACACGTGAAGTCATCTGCCGAACTTGGTTTGGTAAAACTTTTGTCAGAATCTTCAATTGGCGCTGGAGTTCGACGAGTCGAAGCACTTGTTGGATTCGACGCATTTAATTTCTTAGCACGTGAACATATTCTTCTCAATCAAATTACAGATTTGATAAAAGGGTCACGCGTTGAAGATTTACCAGAACGCATCTCTGACATTCTTGAGAAGATGAAGAGCGTCGAGAAAGAACTCGCAACAATGCGCGAGGAGAAAGCTCTCTCTGCTGCCTCTGATTTGCTCAAGAGTGCAGAAAAGATAAACGGGACCTCGGTTCTACTTTCTTCAGCACCGGACGGGCTTACAGCGGATATTCTTCGCACGATTGCACTGGACCTTCGATCGAAGAATCCGAATAGTGTTGTTGGACTAACCTCTTTAACTGACGGAAAAATTGTCCTTGTTGTTGCAACTGATGATGAATCTAGGAAGAGAGGACTTAAAGCAGGCGCTCTCGTTAAAATTGGGTCAACCGTTCTCGGCGGAGGTGGAGGCGGTAAGGATGATTTCGCGCAAGGCGGCGGCACCGATGCTTCCAAGATTGAATCAGCATTTACTGAAATGAAGAGAGCAATCTCCACTTCTTTGGGTGCTTAATTATGAAGCCCGGTCGCAGGCTCGCTTTTGACTATGGCGATGTGAGGATTGGTGTAGCCATTTCCGACAATCTTGGTTTCCTTGCAACTCCTCGTGGTTTCATCAAGAACGATGACTCCCTCGAAAAGGAGATCACGAAGTTATTTCAGGAATATGATCCCATCTACGTTGCAGTGGGGATTCCAAAACACCTTTCTGGAGAACCAAGCGCTAAAGAGATGGCTGTTCGTAATTTCATTCAATTTCTAACGGAAGTCTTCGCTGTGGAGATTCGTGAAATTGATGAACGAATGACGACTGTTTCTGCAGGGAAATTCTTGCAAAACTCCGGTAAGGATTCAAAGCAGTCAAAAAATCTAATCGATGCAGCAGCAGCAGCGATTATCCTAGAGAGCGCTCTTCGTGCTGAAGAAAATAGCTAAAGTGCAAAAGAAGGTTCTCTACGGGGGCATCTTGTTTCTTGCGATAATTATTATTTCTCTTATCGCCATCACACGACCAACATATGAATTTCCCAGAAATTCCGCTGGGCCAGAGATTCAAATTGAGATCGCTTCGGGTGAGAGCGGTTGGTCGATTGCGCGTCAGCTTGAAAAGAATGGCGTGATAATGCGAGCTTCAAAGTTTGCTGCTCTTGCAGCTCAAGACAAACGAGCTCTCTCTATTTCTCCTGGCACCCATCGCGTACAAACTCATATAACAACAAAGGATGCTTTGACTCAATTATTAGATCAAACACGTCTTGGAACGCCTGATGTTGTTGTGGAAGGCAGTACATATTCTGATGTATTGAAAGTTTTGGCTGCTGACTCAAATATTGTTACTGATAAAAAAGTGGTGATGCCGGCTCTAAAAAACCCGAAGAACTCCTTAGAAGGGCAGCTCTTCCCAGCGACTTATACATTTGCTAGTGGCACTTCGCGATCAACTGCCTTGCAGACCATGGTCAAGAATTTTGAAGAAAAAATGCGTGCTATTGGATTGGAGAGAGGTTATAGCAATTTCACGCCGTACCAGGTTCTCACAATTGCTTCTATGGTTCAGATTGAAGGCGATCCATCAGATTATGCAAAGGTGGCAGGTGTTATTTATAACCGCCTTAAGATTGGTATGCCGTTACAGTTGAATTCAACAGTGCAGTACGCCGCCAATCTGCGGGGGAGAATATTTCTTTCAACGCAAGCAACAAAGATAGATTCTCCATACAATACCTACAAGCATGTCGGTCTTCCTCCAACTCCGATTTCGAATCCAAGTTTTCAGGCTCTGAAGGCATCCCTTAATCCGCAGGCGCATAATTATCTATATTTCATTACCGTGAAACCTCGAGATACTCGATTTACGGCAGATTATTCAGAGTTCGGACGTTGGGTAGAGGAATACAATAAGAATCTAGCGGCAGGAAAATTTAGATGATGAAAGCTGCAGTATTGGGTTCACCAATAGATCATTCACTTTCTCCTCTAATTCATAATCGCGCTTATCAAGAACTAGGCGTCGATCTTACATATTCAAAATATGAAGTCGGAATTGAAGATTTCGATACCTTTTTTAAAACTATTGGCGCGCAATTCGTGGGCCTTTCCCTGACGATGCCACTTAAAGAATCCGTTTTTACGATTGAGTGCCAAATTGATCAGAGCGCTGCGCAAATTCACTCAGCGAATACATTGGTGCGGGAGGAGTCCTCATGGTTAGCACTTTCCACCGATCTCTCTGCTTTCAAGCGGCTTCTTAAAGTTGATGCAGATTTCCAAGTTGCGATATTAGGCGCAGGAGGTACGGCACGCGCTGCGATTGGTGCATTAGATGGAGCAGTTCGTCGCATTGATGTCTTTAATAGAACCCACGGCAAACTTGAAAGTTTACAAAGTTGCGCAAGATTGAGCGATGTCAGGGTTCACTCCCTTGAATCATCCCTTGATGGTTACGACTTGATTGTGTCGACACTTCCCGCGGGAATATCAGACACTTTGGTATCAAATATGAGCAAAGCACCCAAACTTTTCTTTGAATCTCTGTATAAGCCACTGCCAACTGATCTCTCCAGACATGCCGCAATATTGGGATCTGAACTTTTGGATGGAATTGATCTATTGGTTGAACAAGCACTAGACCAAATCGCTCTTTTTTCCGGAATAGCATATGACTACGAGTCGATGCGTGGTTTACTTTTAGATGAATTACGAGTGGATTTCCCCAAGTTTCACCACTGAGTCCAGGCTTTAATGCGCCCGCTCTTTACCTTTATTGAGTGATTTTGCTTAGTTGTGTAGTTCTTATCCTTATCGGTCTTCTCGATTTCTTCACTCACCGAATTCCTAACCTCCTTCTGATTATTCTTTTAATTTTCAACCTTAAGCAACTTCATTACAGCTCGTTGAGGTTTATATTCTTGACCTGGATTTGTGCAATGTTGGCATATTTCTTCATGGGACTAGGAATGGGGGATGTAAAACTTCTTCTCGTACTCCTGTTGCTTTTAGGAAGTGAGAAATACATCCTCTTCCTTCCGCAGGCCCTTCTGTATACATGTTGCTGGTTGGCCATAAGCATGGCGATACCCAAGGTCTTAACAGATAAGTCGTGGGACGTGATCCTGCAATCTAACATTCCGATGGCGCCTCCACTCGTCTTCGCAGCGTTGATTGTCATGTAAAGAATGTGGAGAAATTTGAGGAGCGAATCTGCGATACTTAACTCCCTGAAGAGTGATGGTGAGGTATCACATGTTGCGCTGGCTAACCGCCGGAGAGTCGCATGGCCCTGCTTTGTCGGCAATTCTTGAAGGTCTACCCTCACATGTTCGCATCACGACAGCAGATATAAACCGTGAGCTTTCGCGCCGCAGACTTGGATATGGTCGAGGTGCCAGACAGAAATTTGAAGCTGATGTTGTTTCAATTCTTGGTGGTATCAGACATGGGGAATCCCAGGGTGGTCCCATAGCAATACAAGTTGGTAATAGCGAGTGGCCAAAGTGGGAAACGGTTATGTCTGCAGACCCTGTTCCGGAAGAAATATTGAATGCACAAGCGCGAAATGCACCTCTGTCACGTCCGCGACCTGGTCATGCAGATTTGGTGGGAATGCAAAAGTACGATTTCAATGATGCTCGCCCAATACTTGAACGCGCGAGTGCGAGAGAGACTGCAGCGCGTGTTGCACTTGGCTCCATTGCAAAAGCATTCATCAAACAAAGTGTCGGAATCGAACTCGTAAGTCATGTCGTATCAATCGGCACAGCTCGAATCGCAGATGGATATGCACTTCCAACACCTTCAGATGAAACAAGAATTGATTCTGATCCAGTTCGTGCATTCGATCGCGATGCAAGTGCCGCGATGGTGGCTGAAATTGATTCAGCCCATAAAGACGGAGATACGCTTGGCGGAGTTGTTGAGGTTATTGGATATAACCTCCCGCCTGGACTTGGATCACATACGCATTGGGATAGGCGTTTAGATGCGAAACTAGCTGGAGCGCTTATGGGAATCCAGGCGATTAAGGGTGTTGAAGTTGGTGATGGATTTGCAACCGCAGCACGTAGAGGATCCGCTGCTCATGATGAGATTGAAAAAGATGCGCATGGAAATATCGTGAGACGAACTGGTCGCGCCGGTGGCACTGAAGGTGGCATGTCAAATGGTGAGGTATTACGTGTAAGAGCGGCTATGAAACCAATTTCTACTGTTCCTCGAGCTTTAGACACTATTGATGTGACTACAGGTGAAGCTGCAAAAGCTATTAATCAGCGTTCAGACGTCTGTGCAGTCCCAGCAGCGGCAATTGTTGCTGAAGCCATGGTGGCGCTTGTTCTCGCAGATGTCGTGTTGGAAAAATTCGGTGGGGATTCACTTGACGAGACACGTCGTAATTTCATGGCGTATATGAATTCGCTTTCAATCAAGTAACCGGTCTCATGCCCACCTTTGTGTTATTTGGCCCTCCAGGGGCTGGCAAATCCACGATAGGTAAAGCTCTTTCGAAAATTACTGGATTTGAATGCTTTGATTCTGATCATGAAATTGAGCAACGAGCAGGGAAGAAAATTTCAGAGATTTTCGTAGAAGATGGAGAGGCTGCCTTTCGGGCAATCGAAGTTGAGGTTGTTAGCGATTTGCTTCGGAAAGAATCTGGGATTCTCGCCTTAGGCGGCGGAGCAGTGATGAACGATAAAACTGCTGCTCAGCTTTCTGAATCGAAAGCGCTAAAAGTTTTTCTGGATGTTGGAATTGGACAAGCATCCATCAGGGTAGGTTTTAACAAAGATCGACCAATGTTGTTAGTAAATCCAAGACAGCAGTGGTTATCTCTCATGGAAAAACGCAGACCTAGGTATGAAGAGCTAGCCGACCTTACAATCTCTACAGATTCGATGAAGCCAGCTGAGGTGGCAGCAAAGATAGTGGAGGCACACCATGCATAATATTGAAGTTAAAGCTGAGCACACCTATGGAGTTCACATCGGTGGACATTATCAAGCGGCATTGGAAGAGATTTCCTCGTCTCACGAACGTGTGCTCTTAATAGCAAATCCACTGGTATTCGATCGATTCTCAATCAAAAATACGTTGGCAAAGCTTGCCAATATAGAGCTTTGCTTTACCCAAGATGGTGAAGCACAAAAGAGTGTTCTTTCTGTCGAAGAATTATGGAAGAGATGTGGGGAAGCAGGACTGACTCGCTCGGATGCAATTGTTGGTTTAGGAGGGGGAGCAACAACCGATGTCAGCGGATTTGTCGCGGCTACGTGGTTGCGGGGAATTGATTGGTATGCGATCCCAACAACGTTAGCTGCCATGGTTGATGCCTCGGTCGGAGGTAAGACTGGAATAAATTCTTCAGCCGGGAAAAATCTTATTGGATCTTTCCATTCTCCCCGTTCTGTCTTTATTGATCTACAATTCTTGGAAGCGTTATTAGATCGTGATTTTGCTGCGGGCCTTGCTGAAGTTATCAAGACTGGATTCATAGCTGATAAAGATATTTTGACGATTTTGGAACATCGTTCAAATTTATCTGAAGCACGTTCTGTAGCCGAAGAACTCATTTTTCGATCCATTGCTGTCAAAGCACGAGTAGTTAGTGAAGATTTTAAAGAGAGCAAATTGCGCGAGGTCCTCAATTATGGACACACTTTGGGACATGCGATCGAAAAGTTCCATCATTATGAGATGAGACATGGAGAATCTGTTTCTGTCGGTCTGGTTTTTGCTGCAGAATTGAGCGGACATCTTGCAGGGCTATCAGCGGAGGCAATCGCTCTTCACCGTCAATTACTCCAGCAGTATGGTCTTCCGATCACAAGTTCCGTTCCTTTCGCGCCGTTGTTAGATTTAATGTATTCGGATAAGAAGTCACGTGGTTCTAGGTTGCGCTTTATCGGACTTAATTCAATAGGCAATCCCACCTGGCTAGAAGATGTGAAGAGCCAAGATCTTGAGGCAGTCTATGAGAAGATTCACGCATGAAAATTTTTGTGCTTAATGGTCCAAACTTGGCTCGTTTGGATTTAAGGGATTCGGCGATTTATGGCTCTCTCAATTTCTCCCAGTTACGAGAGATGATTGAAAAGAACGCGGCCGAATTAGGATTTTCGGCAGATGTTAGGCAGACAGATTCCGAGGAAGAGATGATTCATTGGCTACATGAGGCCGCTGAGTCGAAAGTGCCAGTTATCATCAATCCTGCGGCATTTACCCATTATTCCTACGCAATTCGAGATGCAGCCGAAATGTTGAAGGCGCCACTCATCGAGGTTCATTTGAGCAATCCTTTAAAACGTGAAGAATTTCGTCATACTTCGGTAATTTCTGGCATTGCTTCGGGAACCATTGCGGGATTTGGTCCTGATTCGTACATTCTTGCTCTTCAAGCAATGAGAAATCTAGTGAAATAACTCGGGTAGACTCTGCTCGAACTTTTTTGCATTAATCGATCTTGATAAGTAGGGGATAGCAATGGCAACAACTAATGATCTTAAAAATGGAATGACTCTTGATTTAGATGGCCAGCTCTGGACTGTTGTCGAGTTCCAACATGTGAAGCCAGGCAAAGGCCCAGCATTCGTTCGCACCAAGATGCGACAAGTTCTAACAGGCAAAGTTGTTGAAAAGACCTTTAATGCTGGCGTTAAAGTTGAAGTCGCTGTCGTCGAAAAACGGGATATGCAATATCTTTATAAAGATGGAAACGACTTTGTTTTCATGGACTTGCAGTCATACGATCAAATTACTGTTCCTGAAGCAGTTGTTGGTGATGCGGTTAACTATCTTCTTGAAAATGCTGAAGTAATTGTCGCCATGCATGAGGGCAACCCTCTTTACATCGAGCTTCCAGCTTCCGTCGAACTTCTGATTACATACACGGAACCTGGTCTACAAGGAGATCGTTCTTCCGGGGGAACAAAGCCTGCCACTGTAGAAACCGGAATCACTATTCAAGTGCCACTTTTCATCAAGCAGGATGAAAAAGTGCTCGTAGATACACGCGATGGCCGATATCTCGGTCGTGCTAATTAATTCGCGAGTTTCATGAGTGCCCGTCACAAGGCTCGCAAAAGAGCTCTTGATTACCTTTATGAGGCAGATATTAAGAAAGTAGATCCAATTTATCTTCTTTCATCTCGTCCAATAGAAGATATCTCTGAGTCTGCATATGTGGAGGAGCTTCTTAAAGGAGTTTCAGATAAAAAGCGTAAGTTGGATGAATTCATTATTACTTACGCACAAGGTTGGGATCTAGACAGGATGCCTGTCATTGATAGAAATATTTTGAGAATAGCTCTTTTTGAATCGCTCTATACAAATTTAGATAGTGGAATCGCACTTAACGAAGCCCTAGAACTTGCAAAAGAATTATCTACGGACGAGTCATCTGGTTATATTCACGGCGTATTGAGCCGAGTGATTGCTCTCAAGGACGCCTTAGTTCTGTAAAAAGCAGTCCATGTTTAAGAAGTTCATCATGTAATCGGACTTCTGGAATGGCGAGAAGCGCGGAGACAGCGGAAACGTCTGATCCTCTTATGGTAAAGATTTCTCCGTTCCAATCCCTTCTTGTCGCGATAAGTGCATTGAGAAAACGCTTGAGACTTGCTAATCCTGGATTCTCATTCTTGCCCAGCGCCCGCGTATCGAAGGTGATACGCGATATCTCTGTTTTTTTGGGTGATGTGATGCCGAGTAACTCGTCTAGCGGAACCTTATAAAATGTAGCCAATTGGACCGCCTTATTTAATGAGAGCGCACGATCACATCGTTCGTAAGATCCGATAACTACCGCTTTCCATTTTCCTTGAGACTTTTTTTCAACATCTTTGAGGGTCAGACCTCGGCTTTTTCGAATGGCTCGCAGGGAAGCGGCAATCCTTTCAATCGAAAGGTCAACATTCTCCGTCTGCATGTTCGTATCTATATTCATGTCTCGGAGAGTATTCATGGGCGGGTCGTTTTAGGACTTTCTTCCACAGGCTGTTACAGTACGGCTACCTTTAACGATCCGTCCTGTGAGGCGGCGAAGGAGAGAAAATGAGTACCATCTTCAATGGTGCCGATATTGATCGAGCACTTAAGCGCATCTCGCATGAGATTATTGAGCGCAATCATGGCTTATCCAGCGTTGCCATTATGGGCATACCAACGAGAGGCGCGTTCCTATCCGAACGAATCGCCACAATTCTGCGCGATATTGAAAGCGATGTTCCGCATGGAACTTTGGATATCACGCTTCACCGCGATGATCTTCGACTTCGCCCGCCAAGACCACTGCTTCCAACGGTGCTTCCTGTTGGAGGTGTGGAAGGCAAAGATGTAGTTCTGGTTGATGATGTCCTATTTTCCGGACGGACCATACGAGCAGCTCTTGATGCTCTCGGGGAGCTTGGTCGTCCAAAAACCGTGCAACTTGCGGTGTTGGTTGATCGTGGACATAGAGAACTTCCAATTCGTGCAGATTATGTTGGCAAAAATCTTCCAACTGCGTCCAATGAAACTGTTCGAGTCAAATTGAAAGAGATTGATGAAGTGGATCTGGTTGAGATTGTAGGCACGCATGAATAATCTCTTATCAATCGAAGACTTGAGTATCGATGAAGTTATTTCGCTTCTCAATACAGCTGAGGAGATTGCAAAACTCACCGACGGACCCGCGAAGAAACTTCCGACATTGCGTGGGCGTACAGTAGTTAATCTCTTCTTTGAAGATTCCACACGCACTCGCATCTCATTTGAATCAGCTGCAAAACGACTTTCAGCAGATGTCATCAATTTCAGCGCAAAAGGATCATCGGTGAGCAAGGGCGAGAGTTTGAAAGATACGGCGCAAACTTTGCAAGCTATGGGTGCTGATGCCGTGATCATAAGACATTCAGCTTCTGGTTCAGCACAGAGGTTGGCGGAAAGCGGTTGGATCAGCGCGTCAGTCATTAATGCCGGCGATGGCACGCATCAACATCCGAGCCAAGCGCTTCTGGATGCGTTTACTATTCGAAAGCACTTTCCAAACGCACAAGGAGATTTCAATGGTCTTCACATTGCGATTGTTGGAGATGTCCTGCATAGCCGAGTTGCTCGCAGCAACATTCAATTGTTAACCAAGTTAGGAGCGAAAGTTACTCTTATCGCGCCACCGACCCTCCTACCTGTCGGCATTGAGAATTGGCCAGTTCATGTTCAATACAACTTTGACGACGGCTTGGAAAAGTTTGATGTCGTAATGATGTTGCGAATTCAGAGCGAACGTATGAAGAATTCCTTCTTTCCAAACGAACGCGAGTATTCGCGGTCATTCGGATTGAATGACGAACGACTTAAGCGTCTTCGTCAAGACTCAATTGTGATGCACCCAGGTCCAATGAACCGCGGTCTTGAAATATCTGCGGGCGCCGCAGATGCCACTAAGTCAGTTGTCATTGAGCAAGTAGCGAATGGGGTCATAGTTCGAATGGCAATTTTATATTCATTACTAGGCGGAGCAACTTTGGCGGAGGTGCGTCCATGAAAAGTAAATACACGCTCAAAGATGCGATACTGCCAAATGATAAAGCGGCGAATATTACGATCGAAGATGGTTTCATTGTCGACATTGGTTCTCAAGTAGAGGGATCAGTCATCGAATGTGCGGGCTTGCGCGCATTACCTGGTTTCGTTGATTTACACACTCATCTCCGTGAGCCTGGAAAAGAAGATTCAGAAACCGTATTGAGCGGTTCGCAAGCTGCAGCGCTTGGGGGCTTTACAGCCGTAAGTGCAATGGCAAATACCTCGCCTGTCGCTGACACAGCTGGAGTTGTTGAACAGGTTCATCGACTTGGTAAAGAAGCGGGTCTTTGCGATGTCTTCCCGATTGGCGCTGTAACACAAGGCCTTGCTGGCGAACGTTTGGCCGAGCTTGGCGCGATGGCTAATTCCGCAGCTAAAGTGAGAATTTTTTCCGATGATGGTAAATGCGTGAGTAATTCGTTGGTAATGCGTCGTGCACTTGAATATGTGAAAGCCTTCGGGGGAGTAATTGCTCAACATTCCCAAGATCCCGAATTAACTGTAGATGCGCAAATGAATGAAGGTCTTATTTCTGGCCGTCTCGGTTTAAGTGGGTGGCCAGCAGTTGCAGAAGAGTCAATTATTGCGCGCGATATTCTTCTAGCCGAGCATGTTCAGAGCCGATTGCACATCTGCCATTTAACGACCAAGGGTGGAGTCGAACTCATCCGTTGGGCTAAATCACAAGGAATAAATGTCACTGCTGAGGTAACTCCTCATCACCTTTTGCTCACTGATGAATTAGCAACAACTTATGACGCGGTATATAAAGTTAATCCACCTTTAAGAACGGATTCTGATGTGCATGCCTTGCGCCAAGGTGTAGCGGATGGAACCATCGATATTATTGCGACAGACCATGCTCCACATCCGGTTGAGGATAAGGAATGTGAATGGAACGCCGCAGCATTCGGAATGCTTGGTCTTGAAACCGCTTTGGCGGTTGCAGTCACCACGCTCATCGACACTGGATTGATAACCTGGGAACGGCTGGCTGATGTTATGTCTATCACCCCGGCGAAAATTGGAGGATATGAAGGGCAAGGAGAGGGGCTAAAGGTTGGCTCACGCGCTAATCTCACCCTTGTAAATCCGAATAGACCATTTACTGTCAATAGAGAAAAATTGGCGTCAAAAAGTAGAAATACACCGTTTCATGGAATGACATTCCCCGTATCCATCGAACATACGATTTATAAAGGTATTTTTGTAGTGCGAGATGGAAGATTGACGGGGGAGAAATATGCAGAATAAGGCATATCTAGTTCTCGATGATGGTGCCATCTTCGAAGGACTCTCCTGGGCAGCGCGTGGAGAGACTTACGGAGAAGCGGTTTTTTCAACCGGCATGACTGGATATCAGGAAACTCTCACCGATCCTTCGTATCACAAGCAAGTAGTGATTATGACAGCCCCACATATTGGTAATACCGGCATGAATCACTTTGATGAAGAGTCTCGGAGAGTGTGGGTAAGTGGTTTTGTTGTCAGAAATCCTTCCCCAATAGTCTCCAATTGGCGCTCAGAGAAATCTTTGGAGGAAGTTCTCGTTGACTCTGGTGTAATAGGTATTCAAGGTGTTGATACTCGTGCGCTTACTCGACATCTTCGTGATCGAGGAGCAATGCGTGTTGGAATTTTTTCAGGTTCGGATCTCT
>CAYRJB010000021.1:0-15340 GCA_964424485.1 uncultured Actinomycetes bacterium | reverse complement strand
AAAGTATTCTGCTGACTTGGGTGATAGCTACCCACAATCAGGCGAGTGATTCCGTCACTGCATTTGATCTTCACTTTGGCTCCGTGAGCAAACTTTGGCTTAGGTTTAGGGATACTTTCTCCCATCTCTGCAAGCGCTGAAAGTAGAGAAAGCCAGGCAAAATTACCCAAAACCAGATAACTCCTAGTCGTTGGCATTAACAGTCTCAATTCCTCAAGGAGGAAAGGTGAGCAATTCTTTTGTTCTTCATTGGAAGGTTTGTTATCCGGCGGAGCGCAGTGAACTGCGCAGGTAATGCGTGTATCTATAAGTTCTTGGCCATCATCTTTAGAAATACTTGTTGGAATTTTCGCCAAACCATTCTTATGAAGAGATCTATAGAGCCAATCCCCTGATCTATCTCCCGTAAATATTCTTCCGGTTCTATTTGCTCCATGTGCGCCGGGAGCAAGACCGACGATAACTACTCGGGCATCCTCGGGGCCAAAACCTGGGACTGGACGTCCCCAATACTTTTCACCTTCATACGATTTTCGTTTAGTTACCGCGACTTCGCGAGTCCATTCAACAAGTCGCGGGCATTGAGTGCACTTAATTACTGCCTTATCTAACTGCGCAATTGAGACGAACTTCTTAGCGGGCAAGAGACCAGGCCATTCCATCGAGAATGTCAGATTCGGAGGCAACAAATTCTTCTGCACCAGTAAGTACCATCACTCGAGAGAGAACTAAGGAGCCGGAGGTGATGACATCCACTCGACCAGGATGCATATATCCAAGGGCTGCGATTTCTTCACGAGTCATCGATGCAAACATCGCAGCAACGTCATGAACTTTTTGGGCAGGAATTCTCGAAAGATGAATTGAGTAACGGTCGTATTCAGGGAGATTGAGCGCAGCCGCAGCGACGGTTGTCGCAGTACCCGCCACTGCAATCAAAGTGTTTGCATTCTTAAATGGCACTGTACTTCCAGCATCCCTGATGGCGGCATCTATATCGGTCGTCGCTGCTGCAATGGATTCCAGGGTTGGCGGCTGAGAGGAAAGATGTCTTTCAGACATTCGAACACATCCGATGTTCACGCTCTTCGCGAATTCAACCGAATCACTGCCAAGAACAAATTCAGTAGAACCTCCGCCAATATCCACCACGAGAAACGGAGCATCGTGAGATGACATCTCTTTGGTGGCACCTGCAAAAGAAAGCGCAGCTTCCTCTGTTCCAGGAATAACTTCAGGTTCAATTCCAAGAATCTCACGCACCCCATCAATGAAAATGGATCTATTTGATGCGTCACGCGTCGCACTTGTCGCGCAAAAGCGAATTTTCTCGGCACCTTTCGAGCGAATTACATCGGCATATTTTCTAGTCGCTGCCAATGTGCGCTCAACCGCGCCTAAATCAAAGGCACCGGTCTTATCTACTCCTTGACCAAGCCTGACAATCTCCATATCGCGAGCGACTTCACGGAATTTATTACCATCAACATCTGCAATGAGAAGTCTGATTGAATTTGTTCCACAATCAATAGTGGCTACTCGCATGGACTATCCATCCACCATTTCGGAAGTGCTGCAAGCGCTTCATCTCCCAATGGATTGACGCCAGGGCCAGCGCCTAGCGAATGAGCGATAAGTGAATGAAGGCATTTAACTCGATCTGGCATTCCACCGGCAGATATGTTCTTTACTTCGGGCACATCAAGATTTAGCTGTTTGCCGACCGCATCTCGAGCGGCAATGAAATCATCATGAGCGGCTCGATATTTCCCAGCTAACTCTGGATCAGAATGCAAGCGATCGGTCATCTCGCTCATCATGCCACTTGTTTCCAAAGTACTAATTGCAGCGGTCAACTTATTACATGTCGCGTAATAAAAAGTTGGAAAAGGTTCGCCATTTGACAATCGCGGTGGTGTTTCTACGACTGCAGGCTTCCCACACGGGCAACGATAAGCAATCCCATGAACATCTCGTGGTGTCCGCCCAAGTTGCGTTTGAATCGCTTCCAAATCAGATTGCGTAGGCTTTTCAGACATTACGGATTTACCTGCGCAGTTGAATTTGTACTTGTAATTGATGAAACGACTTTGAAATACCATGGAATACCGTTAGGGACATTTTCAGAGATAGGCGCTGCAGAGCCGCCTGATTTCTTTGTAAGCGAATCTGGTGCTCCGAGAACTATGTATTCGCGTTCGCCAGGATAGACATAATGCAGTCTTGACCGTGCCTGCGACGAGACATATTTTGGGTCATTCCACTTATCAAGTTCGGCTTGAGCATCTTTCAGCGTCTTTTCACTGTCATGCAATTGGCCTTGAAGCGAAGTGATTTGGGCACGTTGTGCAAAATAGCGCTGAAGGGGTGGAGCTAGAGTCAGGCCCAAAATGAGAAGGACACTCGCTAAAGCGAGTGTCCTTGCTCCACGATCCATGGAGTTAATTATCCATTAAAACGAGGGAAAGCTGCGCGACCTGCATAGAGAGCAGAATCTGCGAGTTCTTCCTCAATTCGAAGCAATTGGTTGTACTTCGCCACGCGCTCGGTACGTGCAGGCGCCCCGGTCTTGATTTGACCACATTCAAGTGCAACTGCGAGATCTGCGATTGTTGTATCTTCGGTCTCCCCAGAACGGTGAGACATCATTGATCGGTATGAGTTGCGATGTGCAAGTGAAACCGCATCAATCGTCTCGGTGAGTGAACCAATTTGATTAACCTTAACGAGGAGAGCATTCGCTGCACCCCGTGAAATTCCAGAAGCCAGACGCTCGGGATTAGTAACAAAAAGGTCATCGCCAACAATTTGAATCTTATTGCCGAGTTCATTTGTCATCTTAATCCAGCCATCCCAGTCATCTTCGGACAATGGGTCTTCAATCGAGACAATTGGATAAGACTTCACGAGATCTGCGTAATAGGCAATCATCTCGTCTGATGAAGACTTGTGTCCTTCAAATTCGTACTTGCCAGCTTCGTGAAATTCAGTGGCAGCTACATCCATCGCAAGCGCGATTTCTTTACCAGGCTTAAACCCGGCGTTAGTAATAGCCTCAACGATCAGATCGAGCGCTGCTCGATTGGATTCAAGGTTTGGAGCAAATCCGCCCTCATCACCAATTGATGTTGCAAGTCCGCGCTTTTTAAGAACTGCCTTGAGTGCGTGATAAATCTCAGCACCCCAACGAAGTGACTCTTTAAAAGTTTCTGCACCAATGGGAGCAATCATGAATTCTTGAACATCTACGTTGGTGTCAGCATGTGCACCGCCATTGAGAATATTCATCATCGGAACTGGAAGTGTGCGAGCGGTTGGTCCGCCGATATAACGGAAATATGAAAGATCAGCAGACTCAGCAGCAGCCTTTGAGACTGCAAGAGAAACGCCAAGGATTGCATTTGCGCCAAGCTTTGCCTTGTTCTTGGTGCCGTCGAGATCAATCATTTCCGCATCAATCAGACGTTGATCTTGTGCATCGTAGCCAATAACAGCGGGAGCAATTTTTTCGTTTACAAATTCAACTGCCTTCTCAACGCCTTTGCCGAGGTAGCGCTTTCCGCCATCGCGAAGTTCGACGGCTTCAAATGCACCGGTAGATGCACCAGAAGGAACGGCAGCTCGAGCGCCAGTGCCATCTTCGAGAACAACCTCTACTTCTACTGTTGGATTTCCGCGTGAATCCAAAATCTCGCGTGCGTGAACGGCATCAATTAGTGCCACGTTTACTCCTCTGATACAAGTGAACTATTTAACTGGGCCACGATGCCCACCGCTAAAAATTATGAGTGAATCTTACCGTGCTTCGTGAGCACGCACCGCATCGATATACGCCTTGGTAGCAACTCGGAGAGCTGCTTCTGGGTCAATCCCTTGTGCCTGAATCTGCTCGACAATACCTAGCAATATCTCTCCGGCTTCTTCTTGTGAAAGTCCGTTTGGTACTTTCACACTCTTGTTAATCGGAATGTCATAGTCATACTTCTCAGCGCGATAAATTGCTTTGGCTGCAAGAGGAAGCGCTGGCTGCCCTAAAGGAACACCATCGAGAGCAGAGGTACGAGATTTCTCAGCTGCTTTCAACTTCTCCCAATTTTGAATGACTTCTTCGCTGCCATTTACTTTTACACCCTCAAATACATGAGGATGTCTTCTAATTAACTTATCTGCGACTGCCTTCGCCACATCTTCAACATTAAAGGCCCCTTCAATCGCATCTTCTGCAATTCGAGCGTGGAAATAAACCTGCAGAAGTACATCGCCAAGTTCTTCAAGAATTGCTTCACGATCACCACTTTCAACAGCGTCAATGAATTCGTAAGCCTCTTCAAGGAGATATTTTAAAAGTGATTCATGAGTTTGTTCAGCATCCCATGGACATCCGCCGGGTGAACGGAGGCGATCCATCGTTTGACGCAGACGCTCCAACTCAGAATTCATGGAGCTCAATCTAAACCTAAGAGAAACTATTTCTTAGTTACTGCGCCCGAAGCGAGGTCTGCATCAACGATATTTCCTTGAGCTGAATCCCACTTTCCATAACGAGGATTGATTGTTAAGTGAACCCTCTTTGCGCTATCGCCAACAAGTTGATTAAGCGCCGCACTGAGATCAGTGGACTTTATTCCAGCTGCCGAAAGGGCATCTTGCACTTTCTTGGAGGTGAGATACATGCGGAAATAGGTATGTAAGTCGCTTGAAGGAATATTTGCCTGAACTAGCGCTGCCGGGAGGTTCTCTTTCCCTCCTACGCTTGCAGTTACGCCATCGATTGCTGATTGAACCTCGGAATCTGAAACGCTGATCTTCATATGTTTCGCGACATCTTCCAAGAGAGCACCGACTACGAAGAAGGTGAGTTCGCTTCGATTCAAATCTGCACCAATCGGCAGATTCATCTGTGAAGTATCTATAGCTTTACGTTCTTCTAGAATCTGATCAACAGCCTTCTGCACTTGTTGCACAGAGATTGTCTTGCCGTCGAGAGTTGCTGCCGCATTGACATTTGTGCATCCCGATAGAACGAGAACTAATCCCATGCTTGCAAGTACAAAGATCTTCTTCACATTTCACCTATTTCTTCTCGGGCGTTGTAACGACTGTACGGAGTACATCCATTACCCACGCGGAAGTATTCCCTATCTCCTCTGACTCTTGCCAACTTGGCCCAGTGGAATACGCCACCATGACAGCGTTGCTCTGACTCTTAAAGAGGGAGCCTGGGTAAACGCGCTGCGTGCGAAGCTGTGCCGACTCAGGAAGGGTTAAGGGTGCAAGCTTGAGAAACTTGCCTTGCAAGACAACCTCAGTCAGTCCGATGCTCTTTGCATAAATCCTTATTCGTGCAACATCCATCAGAGCGAGAGCGGCATCCGGCAGCTCACCAAAGCGATCAATTAACTCAGCTTGAATCTCATCTAACTCATCATTGCTTTTGGCATCAGCCATACGCCGATAAATATCGAGTCGCAGTCGCTCGGAGCTTATATATTCAACAGGTAAGTGAGCCGTCACTGGAAGTTCGACTTTGCACTCACGTACTCGAGGTCCAGACTCAATAATTCCTTCTTTAAAATCTTCTACAGCTTCACCGACCATGCGCATATATAAATCAAAGCCGACATCTGCAATATGTCCAGATTGTTCTCCCCCAAGCAAATTTCCTGCTCCACGAATCTCTAAATCTTTTAGTGCTACTTGCATTCCAGATCCAAGATCGGTGTTCATGGCAATTGTTTGAAGGCGATCATGCGCAACTTCTGTGAGAGGTTTATCTGCTGGGTAGAGAAAATATGCATAAGCGCGCTCTCGTGAACGACCTACTCTTCCACGTAATTGGTGAAGTTGAGAGAGTCCAAATGCATCCGCACGATCCACGATTAAAGTATTTGCATTGGGAATATCAATTCCGCTTTCAATGATTGTTGTTGCAACCAATACATCAAATCGCCTCTCCCAAAAGGCGAGAATGACATCTTCTAATTCGCGCTCTCCCATTTGCCCGTGTGCTACAGCAATGCGTGCATTGGGAATAATTTCATGTAGGCGAGCGGCTACTGCATCAATACTTTCAACACGATTATGAATATAGAAAACCTGACCATCGCGCAGCAATTCACGATTAATCGCGGCAATCACCTGCTTCTCATCATAGAAACCCACGTAAGTTAGAACTGGATGACGCTCCTCTGGGGGTGTGGTGATATTCGACATTTCACGTATGCCGGTAATCGCCATTTCAAGCGTGCGAGGAATTGGAGTTGCCGACATAGAAAGGACATCCACATTTGTGCGCGTTTTTTTAAGCTCCTCCTTATGTTCTACGCCAAAACGTTGCTCCTCATCGACAATCACAAGACCTAAGTCCTTAAATTGAATATCTTTTGAAAGCAGGCGATGAGTACCAATAACAATATCTATTGAGCCATCAAGTAGCGCACTGATAATTTCTTTATTCTCTTTCGCAGTGTTAAATCGAGAAAGCCCAGCAATCTTCACCGGAAAACCTGAGTATCTGTTTGCGAATGTGGTGAGATGCTGTTGAACAAGAAGAGTGGTGGGAACTAGGACAGCCACTTGCTTGCCATCTTGAACAGCTTTAAAGGCAGCCCGAATGGCAATTTCAGTCTTCCCGTATCCAACATCTCCGCAAATAATGCGATCCATTGGATGCTTCGCTTCCATATCCCGTTTCACTTCATCAATTGTTGATAACTGATCGGCAGTTTCCACGTATGGGAAGGCTGCTTCCAATTCTCTTTGCCAGGGAGTGTCAGGTGAAAATGCATAACCGGGTGCCGCCATCCGAGCCGCATAAAGTTGGATGAGCTCGGCAGCAATTTGTTTAACTGCCTTGCGAGCTCGTTTCTTAGCGTTTTGCCAATCAGATCCACCGATTCGATGGAGAGTAGGAGCCTCTCCTCCAACGTAACGGGTTACTTGTTCAAGAGTATCTGTGGGTACAAAAAGTCGATCCCCTGGTTGCCCTCTTTTGCTGGATGCATACTCAATAACTAAGTATTCGCGCGAAATACCTGCGACGGTCCGTTGGACAAGTTCAACATATTTTCCAACGCCGTGTTGTTCATGAACGACAAAATCACCTGCACGCAGTTCTAATGGATCAATTGCCTTTTTTCTGCGCGATGGCATGCGCGGTGAATCTTTGGATGATGATCTTTGGCCAGAGAGGTCCTTCTCTGTGAAGATGACTATCTTGCTTTGATGATGAATGAACCCATGTTCAATTGGGGAAACTGTTAAATACAGCGCATCTCGAGTCAGAGAGCCATCAATTTCGAGTCGGATTCGCGTAGCAATCGAACTCTCGGTAAAAATTTGCTGAAATCTTTCAATAGTTCCAGTGCCCGGCGCTGAGAAGATTGTGAGGTAGCCATCTGAAAGCCACTTTGTCACAGTCGTTAGTGCTGCATCCAGGTCTGCCTTAAAGTATGGAATCTCTTCAAATTCACCTGATTCGAAATCTTGAGTGGCGATATCTTGATAAGCATTAAGTGTGTACCACTCGCGCGAGGAAGATAGCGCGCGTATCTCATCGAGTGCAAAATATCCTCCAAGCTGAAGTTGCTCTGTGAGATCAACTGGTGCTTGCGAGCCTATAGCCGCGTTTGACCAAGCCGCTTCCAAAAATTCTTCATTAGTTCGGCGCAGGTCCATGGCCCGTGAAGCTATTCGGGGCGAATCTATCAATAGAAGATTGAAATTTTTTGGTATTAAATCAGTTAACGGAACTACTTTATCAACAAGCAGAGCTAGCAAAGATTCCATACCTTCGACGCTAATTCCTTCTGCAATTTTGGATGTCATCTCAGAAATAGTGGGAAACTCCGCAGAGAGATAGCGAGCTCGATCTCTTATCTCTGGCGTTAAAAGAATTTCCCTTGCTGGAAAGATATTTAAAGCTCCTGTTACAGGTGAATAGGTACGCTGATCGCTAATTAAGAAATATGACATCTCTTCAATTTGATCACCAAAGAAATCCACTCGAACAGGATGTTCACAATCTGATGGAAATAAGTCAACAATTCCGCCTCGGACTGCAAATTCTCCTCGTTTTTCAACGAGATCTGTTCTTACATAACCGAATGAAGATAGTTTTTCGACAAGTGTTGCTAAATCAATCTCTTGATCAATTTCTAATGAAAGTGGGTCAGTGGATTGGATGAGTGGGGAGATTGGTTGGATCAATGCGCGTACGGATGTAACTACTGCAGCAATATTCGGAATTGAGCGCAGCGCATGCAACGTCTTATATCGGGCGACGATGGTGTCACTTTTCGGACTCAATCTTTCGTGGGGCAAAGTCTCCCAAGGTGGAAATTCGAGAATGCGATTGCCTAAATAGCTACGCATCTCTGCTGCAATCTCTTCAGCACGCCTGGTTGAAGCTGTGACAATGAGCAACGGTTGGGCATGTGCGCGAATAGATGCGATCAACCCATGTGCTGCTGGAATTGCCGGAAGAGAGGGATCGATATGTATATCGAGAGCTCTTAAAAGCTCCATCTCGCCTCCCTTCTAAATAAAACGCCCAAAACCCCCGTTTCCTAATGGAAGGGGGGTGCAAGCCACGAGTCTATCCCGCTTTGGAGCTCGTATCATTATTTGAATTCTTAGTCCGCACGATGAGATGAAACTGAGATGATTAGCCCGTGAATTCAAGTAATTCCATGCAGCAAGATGATGCTGAACTTCGCGCCGACGTGCGCCGACTCGGTGATCTCTTGGGTCAATCTCTTGTGAGACAAGGTGGGCCTGAATTACTCGAACTTGTTGAATCCGTTCGCGCAGCAGTGAGAACAGGCGCAGGTGAAGAAGTCCTCGACAAAATCTCTTCAGAGGAGAGTGTTCAACTCGTAAGAGCATTTAGTACATATTTCAATCTTGCAAATGTTGCCGAACAAGTTCATCGCGCGCGGGTGCTCTCGGAGGAACGCGAGCAAGGTGGTTCTTGGCTCGCAAGAGCAGTGGATCGAATTGCTGAAGCAGAAAAATCTGGGCATGAATTTTCAAAGGAAGATGTTCAGAAGTGGGTAAACGAACTATCTGTTCGCCCTGTGTTTACAGCACATCCAACTGAGGCAGCACGTCGATCGGTTCTGAATAAATTGGGAACAATTGCCCACTTACTCGATGATCGAGATTCAGATTTACGTACACGACGACTTGCAGAGGCAATCGATTTACTCTGGCAGACAGACGAACTCAGACTTGGCCAGCCAGAACCGCTCGATGAGGCAACCAACGCCCTTTATTATTTGGATGATCTATTCACAAATACTGTTCCGGTTGTTTTAGAAGATTTCGCACGCGAACTTTCCCGCATAGGTATATCCGTATCTCCGACTTCACGGCCATTTAATTTTGGTACATGGATTGGTGGAGATCGAGACGGAAATCCACACATTACTCCAGATGTCACTCGCGCTGCAGTAGTTCTGCAAACAGGTCACTTCATTCGTGTTATGTCTTCAATGGTTGATGAACTTCGCCAGGCTCTCTCCATTTCAACCAAAATTGCCGGCGCTTCACCAGAACTCGTTTCTTCAGTACAGGCTGATCTTGAAAAATTGCCGGAAATTGAAGAGCGATATAGAAGGCAGAATGTAGAGGAGCCTTATCGCCTTAAGGCAACCGCTATTCGCCATCGATTGATTCTTACTCAACGTCGTCATGCACAGGGTGGGCCACACCATAACGGCCGAGATTATGAAAATACTGATGAATTATTGAAAGACCTTCTATTGATGCGCGATTCGCTTCTCGCCCATAAAGGCGAACTTATTGCGCATGGACTTCTTGAACGAGTCATCCGCACTGTTTCCGCTTTTGGGCTTACTCATGCAACCCTAGATATCCGCGAACATTCGGATGCTCATCATCATGTTCTAAGCCAGATGCTAGATGGGGCATACAGCGACCGACTTGCGACGCTTGAGAGCGAGCTCAAGCATCCTTCCCTGCCTGAAATTGGAATGCTCGACGCCAACGGGCTTAAGACCTTTAACACTTTTGTCGCCATAAAAGATTTGATCGAGAAATTTGGACCAGAAGTCATCGAGACTTACATCATTTCTATGACTAAGAGCCACGAAGATGTACTCGCACCAGTTGTACTGGCTCAGTTTGCGGGCTTAATCTCTTTGAAGGCTAAATTTGCGAAAATTGGATTCGCTCCCCTGCTTGAAACAGTTGCAGAATTGCGAGCAGCTGATTCGATTCTAGATTCCTTACTCTCCAACCCAGAATATCGTCAGATAGTTTCTATGCGTGGTGATATTCAAGAAGTCATGCTTGGATATTCAGATTCAAATAAAGACGCTGGAATTGCAACATCTCAATGGGAAATTCATCAAGCACAACGCAAACTTCGCGATGTTGCGATCAAACATGGCGTGAAACTGAGACTCTTCCATGGCCGCGGTGGATCAGTTGGCCGCGGTGGTGGCCCAACCTATGACGCGCTTATAGCTCTCCCTTGGGGAACACTTGGCGGTCAAATTAAAATGACTGAACAAGGTGAAGTGATTTCCGATAAGTATTCTCTGCCTTCCCTAGCTCGCGAAAATGTTGAACTCACTCTTGCCGCCGCTCTCGAAGCAACAGTTCTTAATCGGCGCGCTCGCCAACCCAAAGAAGACCTTGCAAAATGGAAT
Source organism: uncultured Actinomycetes bacterium (assembly GCA_964424485.1). Classification (GTDB taxonomy): domain Bacteria; phylum Actinomycetota; class Actinomycetes; order Nanopelagicales; family Nanopelagicaceae; genus PALSA-747. The sequence continues at coordinate 4,664 of CAYRJB010000021.1, read as the reverse complement.
GATGCAATGCAATCAATTAGCGATGCTTCATTTGCCAAATACCGTTCGCTCATTGACCACAAAGATCTTCCAGCCTATTTCTATGCATCAACGCCGGTTGAACAACTTGGAGATTTATTTTTAGGGTCAAGGCCATCACGTAGACCGGATGCTTCTTCTGGACTAAGTGGTTTACGTGCCATTCCATGGGTATTTGGATGGACACAGTCACGCCAAATCATCCCAGGATGGTTTGGAGTCGGATCCGGACTCAAGGCCGCCCGCCTGGCAGGCAAAGATGAAGTGATGAAATCTATGTTGAAAGAATGGCACTTCTTCCGCACATTCATCTCAAATGTAGAAATGACTGTAGCAAAAACTGATCTCAAAATGGCTCGTAAATACGTCGAGCGACTAGTAGACCCTTCACTTCATCACTTCCTCACAACTATCGAAGAAGAGTTTGCGCTAACTAAATCCGAGATATTGCTTCTCACCAGCAAGCAGGAGATTCTCGGCGATCAAGAGATTCTTGCACGAACATTGGCTATACGAGATGTGTATCTTGCGCCGCTTCATTTATTGCAGATCAGCCTGATGGACCATGTTCGCAGTGAGAAGAGCACAAACCCTACGCTTCACCGCGCTCTACTGTTGACGATCAATGGTGTTGCTGCAGGCCTTCGAAATACCGGCTGAAAAAATTATTTGTTGAACTCCTGTTGAGTGAGTTCAAGGCCCTTTTCAATCAATCTCTCAACCGATGCCGCACTTCGAGCAATGAAATCTGGAAGTTCCTTCTTTTCCGATGAAGAAAATGGCTTCAATACATAATCCGCAGGATCACCAATTGCAGGACGATCCACGCCGACGCGAATTCGATAATAATCAGAAGTTGCAAAATGCTTTGTTATTGATTTCAATCCATTATGCCCATTGTCGCTACCGCCTATTTTGAGCCGAAGCGTATTGAATGGGATATCAATTTCGTCGTGAATGACGATGATGTGATCGGCGGGAACTTTATAGAAATCAGCGAGAGCCTTTATTGGCCCCCCGGAGTCATTCATATATCCAGTTGATTTCGCAAGAGTAACTGGTGATCCAGCAAGTCGAATTTCTGCAATGAGGCACTTCGATTTATGTGTTGAGTATTTTGTGCCATTGGCCAGATAGTCGGTAACCATCTGGCCAATGTTGTGACGAGTAGTTGCATATTGATCGCCAGGATTTCCCAAGCCGAAAACAATCCAACGATCGCTCATGCTGATCTAATTTAAGAGAATCGGTTATTACTCAGCTGCTGGAGCTGCTGCTTCAGCTGCTGGAGCTGCTGCATCTGTTGCTGCAGCCACTGGCGCAGCTTCTTCAACGACAGCCTTCTTATCTGAAAGGTGTGCAACAACCATGTTTGGATCGGAAATCAGCTTCACGCCTGCTGGAAGTTGAACGTCAGATGCATTCTTAGAAGAACCTGCTGGCATATCTGTGAGGTCCAAAACGAGGAATTGTGGAATTGATGTTGCTTCAACTTCAATTTCGATGGTGTTGTTAACGTGTTCGAGAATACCGTCGCGGTCATATTGACCCTCGGTGTGAACTGGAACTTCAACAGTAACTTTTTCACCGCGTCGAACGACAAGTAAATCAATGTGTTCGAGGTTTGATGTAAGTGGGTTACGTGTAATTGATTTAGGAAGCGTTAGCTCAACCTTGCCATCAAAATTGATATCAAGAAGAACGTTAGCCTGCTTGAGTGCGGTAGTGAGTTCGCGTGCTGGAAGAGCCACATGTTGCGGAGCTGCGCCATGTCCATAGATCACTGCTGGAACAAGACCAGCGCGACGATCACGTCGTGATGCGCCCTTACCGAAATCTGTGCGCTTGGAGCCGTTGATTGATACTTCAGCCATTTTATTTCTCTCTCTTATAACTACTAGATGTGTATTGCTACCCGTTTAAAAGCACGGGAGAGAGTAGAAATCTCGTCGATTACGGAATTTAGATTCCCTCGCCGTGAACAGGCAAAGGTTATATGCCGGGCCACCAAGGGGCAAATTGGGCCAATCAGGGGAAGATTTGAACGGGAAAAATCGATTGTTAAGAGTGGCCATCGAAGAGGCTTGTAACTGAGCCATCTTCGAAAACTTCGCGAATTGCACGAGCAATCAGTGGAGCAATTGAGAGAACTGTTAATTTATCGAATCTAGATTCATCAGCAATCGGAAGGGTATTTGTAAGAACAACTTCACGAGCCTTTGAATTCTTGAGTCTTTCGATAGCAGGACCAGAAAGGACTCCATGGGTTGCAGCAATGATGACTTCAGAGGCGCCTTCAGCTAAACAAGCATCAACAGCCTTAGTGATAGTGCCAGCTGTATCAATCATGTCATCGATGACAACGCAGGTTTGTCCCTTAACTTCACCAACCACTTTGCCGGTTGTTGATTCGTTAGGAATGCGAGGATCACGAGTCTTATGAATGAATGCGATGGGGCATCCACCAAGTAAATCTGACCAACGTTCAGCAACGCGAACTCGACCAGAATCTGGGGAGACAATAGTTAATTTGTTGCGATCTACCTTGCTCCCTACATAATTAGCAAGAAGCGGAAGTGCGAAAAGATGATCCACTGGGCCATCAAAGAAACCTTGAATTTGAGATGTGTGAAGATCGACAACCATGAGGCGATCCGCACCGGCAGTTTTAAAAAGATCAGCCATCAATCGTGCAGAGATTGGCTCCCGCCCTCGGTGTTTCTTATCTTGGCGAGCATATCCGTAAAAAGGTGCGACAACTGTGATGCGTTTTGCTGAGGCACGCTTAAGAGCATCAATCATGATGAGCTGTTCCATGATTTGCTTATTGACCGGAGCTGTATGAGATTGGATTACATACGCATCCGAACCGCGAACGCTCTCTTCAAAGCGAACAAATATTTCACCGTTAGCAAAGTCGTAGGCAGAAGTTGGAGTTACGGTGATGCCAATTTCTTTGGCGACTTCATCTGCAAGTTCCGGATATGCGCGGCCTGAAAAAATCTTCAGCTTCTTTTCCGAAGTGAGTCTCAGCTCGCTCATCTCTTATCCATTCCCCTTTAGTAGATCGCCTAGTCCTATATTCAATTATTGAGCAAACCTATTACAACACCTTACGAATTCTCCGTAGCCCCCGCTTTTGAGGCCGCGTCGGCAGAGGAAGTGCCTTTTCGCCTGCGAAGTACCCAGCCTAAAACGTTCCTTTGTTTTGCTCGGGCGACACCAATCGCCCCTGCCGGCACATCTTCTGTAATCACCGAGCCTGCAGCCGTGTAGGCACCATCACCGATCGAAACAGGAGCAACAATCATGGTGTCACTGCCAATACGGACATGGTCTCCCACAGTAGCTTGGTGTTTCTCTACGCCATCGTAATTAACAAAGATTGTTGCGGCTCCGATGTTGGTTCCATCACCAATGGTTGCATCGCCAACATATGAAAGGTGTGGAACTTTGGAACCTTCACCAATAGATGAATTTTTTATCTCAACATATGCGCCGGCTTTAGCCTTCGGAGCCAACTTTGTACCAGGGCGAATAAACGTGAAAGGTCCGACCGTTGCTTCAGCGCCAATTTCAGAGCCAGAAACCACAGATTCGATAATGGAAGCACCTGCACCAACTTCAACATCGGTGAGGGTAGAACGAGGACCGATAACTGCGCCAGCGGAAATACGAGTTGAGCCTCGTAGAGAAGTGCCAGGGAGAATGGTGACATCGCTTGAAATAACAACATCAACATCTATCCATGTGCTTGCCGGATCAACAATGGTAACTCCGTTAACCATATGAAGGTGATTGATTCGATCGCGCATAATTGCCGCGCATTCGGCGAGCTGGGAACGGTCGTTTATCCCAAGAGTCTCAGTAAAGTCGTTGGATTGAATGGCGACAGCGACCTTGCCTGATGATTTGATACTTGCGATGACATCGGTGAGGTAGAGCTCGCCTTGTGAATTGTTATTTGTTAATTTAGAAGCGGCGCTACGAAGCTCGTCGATATCAAACAAATAGACCCCAGTATTGATTTCATCGATGAGTTGGGTCTCTTCGTCTGCATCTCGCTGCTCGACAATTTTGACAACCGCTCCGAGTTCGTCGCGAACAATTCGTCCATAACCTGTTGGGTCTGGCAACACGGCAGTCAATACGGAAGCAACGCTGTTGAATTCATCGTGGGCTTCTGCAAAGTCTCTTAGAGTTTTCGAACGAAGTAGTGGAGTATCTCCAGCAACTACAAGAACTTTGCCTTTGATTTCAGTGGCAGCGAGCGCAAGTTGAACAGCATGCCCTGTTCCATTGCGCTCAGCCTGAAACACTGTCGTTGCATCGGGGGCTATCTCTGAGACATGTGCTTCCACGGATTCGCGATGGGCACCGACAACAACTGATGTTTTATCAGCAATTGGATTAATAGCTCGAAGAACATGATCAAGCACTGTGGTTCCAGCAATGGGATGTAAAACTTTGGAGAGTGAGGATTTCATGCGAGTGCCCTCGCCAGCAGCGAGAACTATTGCAAGGTCAATCTTGGCCAAGCGTGGTTCTCCTCCCCGAATCTCTCGTTAGAAAATCTAAAGCGAGTTTAACCGGTGGTCGCTCCGCCACCAGGTATCGATCCTGGACCCTGGGCTTCAAAGGCCCAT
>CAYRJB010000020.1:0-15502 GCA_964424485.1 uncultured Actinomycetes bacterium | reverse complement strand
CATGTTCTTCGCTGTAAGCGACATCGTCATATTTGTACGTCCGTGATAAGCATGTTCAAATACAACAATGGCTTGTCTCTTTGTTGCATAACGCGCAATCTTTACTGCATTCTCAACCGCTTCTGCTCCAGAGTTAAAAAGTGCAGATTTTTTCTTATGAGTTCCAGGCGTTAATTCATTGAGTTTTTCGCAGACCTGAATGTAACCTTCATAAGGCGCAATCATGAAACATGTATGGGTAATATCTTGAACTTGCTCCATGACTCGCTTAGCAACGCGTTCAGCTGAATTACCCACGCCAGTAACGCCAATTCCAGAACCAAGATCTATGATCGAGTTACCGTCAACATCGTGCAGTATTGCGCCATATGCGCGATCGACAACAATAGGCATTGCCATCGAGAGAGCGGCCGAAGTCGCCTCCTGGCGCCGTTTTAGAATCTCTTGAGATTTTGGCCCAGGAATAGCAGTGATGACTTTACGTTCTTGAGGAAGGGGCGTTCTGGAGTACATGGTTTAAGTGTACCGAGGGAGAAAAAGTGCGAGAAGATAGGCCAGTGCGCAACATCGTGATTCTCGGCTCTACCGGTTCAATCGGAGTACAAGCCCTCGAAGTTGTAGCCGCCAACCCAGATAAATTTCGCGTTGTTGGACTTTCCGCAGGTTCACAGAACTTGAGTTTACTTTTTCAGCAAGCGATTCAATTTGGCGTCACGAAGGTTGGAACTTCTGCTGATAAAAGTCCAGACACACCTTCTGGAGTTGAAGTCATAACTGGAGCAAATGCTTCATCTGAAATTGCCTCAATTCCTTGTGATGTTGTGATTAATGGCATCACCGGTTCAATCGGTTTAGCTCCCACGCTTGCAGCGCTCGAGGCGGGAAACCTTGTAGCTCTAGCAAATAAAGAATCCCTTGTAGCCGGTGGCTCACTTGTCATGAAATTCGGAAGAGATCGGATTATTCCTGTTGATTCCGAGCACTCAGCTCTCTTTCAATGCATGCTTGCAGGAACCGAAAAAGAGATTTCGAAATTAATCTTGACTGCAAGTGGTGGTCCATTTCGAGATCGAGCTGATCTTTCTGGAATAACGGTCCACGAAGCGCTCGCTCATCCGACGTGGGCAATGGGACCAGTGGTGACAATTAACTCCGCAACGTTGATGAATAAAGCACTCGAAATAATCGAGGCTCATCACCTCTTTGCAATTCCTTACTCCAACATTACGGCCGTTATTCATCCCCAATCTATTGTTCACTCCCTTGTGGAATTTCATGATGGATCCACGATTGCACAAGCAAGTCCGCCAAATATGAAAGGGCCAATCGCTTACGCAATGACTTATCCCGCCCGCTTACAAGGTGCGACCAAAGCGCTCTCGTGGAGCTCTTCTCAAACCTGGGAGTTTGCCCCAATAGATACGGCTCGCTTTCCCATCATCGGAATGGTCGGGGAAATCGGAGCGACTTCATGTGGAACAACAATCATGAATGCGGCCAACGAAGTTGCAGTCTCTGCTTTCCTTCAAGGAAAACTCAGCTTTGTTTCAATAATAGAGTTAGTATCCAGAGTCGTTGATTCCATGCGTGACACAGCATCAAATCAGATTCGCTCCTTCGAGGATGTCAGTGCAATCGAGCAAGATGCTCGTATGCGCACGAGTGAATTGATGAGTAAATTAATATCTGGGATTGAGGGATAAGAATGGCACTTCTAGGAATACTTGCATTTGTTGCTGCCTTGCTTCTCTCTGTCATGATTCACGAAGCAGGACACTTCCTGACGGCACGCAAATTCGGAATGAAAGTAACTGAATTCTTCTTAGGGTTTGGCAAACGAATTTGGTCTACTCAGAGAGGTGAGACCGAATTTGGAATCAAGGCGATTCCTGCAGGCGGATATTGTCGCATTTCAGGAATGACAGCTCATGAAGAGCTTCCAGATGCAGACTCACATCGTGCTTTCTATAAAGCCTCAGCACCAAAGAGACTCATTGTGCTTGGTGCTGGATCATTCCTGCATTTTGTTCTTGGCTATGTTCTTATCTTTATCATCTTTTTCGGAATTGGAACAGCCGCACTCACTCCGCAAGTTGACCAAGTTGCACAATGTATATCTACAAGTGCTTCTAATTCGGCATGTCTACCATCTGATCCTCCGTCGCCGGCAAAACTTGCCGGCGTTAAAGCTGGCGATGTTTTTGTTGCCATCGATGGAAAAGAAATCGGCGAATGGTCGCAAGATATTCAAGTAGTTCGAAACTCGCCAGGAATTCCCCATGTCTTTACGATCTTGCGCAATGGTGAAAAGTTAAATCTCACCATTACATCTGAATCACATCAAGTGAACGGAAAAGAAGTTGGCATCATCGGTGTCTTTAATAAAGTCGGTATGGTTCGACAGCCCTTGCCGGTTGCAATTAGCCGAACAGGAAACCTCACAAACGAGCTCTTCACTTCAAGTATCTCTTCACTTATCTCCCTGCCAAGCAAAATCCCAGCGCTCATACGCCAGACATTTACTGGTGAAAAGCGTGATGCTCAAGGTTTGGTGGGAGTCATCGGGGTCGCTGAAGCCTCTGCGCAAACTGCTTCTGCTCAAGGTTTGGGATGGAATGAGCGGGCTGCAACTTTCTTATTAATTATCGCTAGCCTGAATATCTTTGTTGGAATTTTTAATTTATTACCACTTCTTCCTCTTGATGGCGGCCATATGGCAATTGCGGCAATTGATGGATTGCGAAATACCTGGGCCCGTATTCGTCGCAAACCACTTCCGCGTGGAATCGATATAGAAGCCCTCACACCATTGACGATGGTTGTCTTTATCTTCCTTGCAGGATTATCGATCCTGCTTTTAATTGCGGATATCATCAATCCAGTCAGTTTTAATCTCTAGTTAGCTTCTGCGGTAAAGTACCGACATGGTCAATCTCGGTATGCCAAGTGCTCCGCTGCCAACCTTGTCTCCACGCCGTAAGAGCAAACAACTCAAAGTCGGCAATGTGCTTGTGGGGGGAGATGCTCCAGTCTCTGTCCAAAGTATGTGCACCACGTTGACTGCGGATGTGAACTCCACTCTTCAACAGATTGCCGAACTCACCGCTTCGGGATGCCAAATTGTTCGCGTCGCTGTTCCTTCACAAGATGATGCGGACGCGCTTGCTGCAATTGCTAAAAAGTCACAAATTCCGGTGATTGCAGATATTCATTTCCAGCCGAAGTATATTTTTGCGGCAATTGATGCTGGTTGCGCTGCTGTGCGAGTTAATCCTGGCAATATCAAACAATTCGATGACAAAGTCAAAGAAGTAGCAAAAGCAGCAGGCGATGCAGGTATCCCTATTCGAATTGGTGTGAATGCTGGCTCGCTTGATCCACGTTTGCTCGCAAAGTATGGCAAAGCAACTCCTGAAGCCCTTGCCGAATCTGCACTTTGGGAAGCTTCACTTTTTGAAGAGCATGGCTTCACTGATATCAAAATATCTGTTAAGCACCACGATCCAGTAACAATGGTTAAGGCCTACAGGCTTCTCGCTTCAAAATGTGATTACCCACTTCATTTAGGTGTCACTGAAGCTGGCCCGATTTTCCAAGGAACCATCAAGTCGGCAACTGCTTTTGGAATCTTGCTCGCCGAAGGCATTGGAGACACTATTCGAGTCTCACTTTCAGCTCCACCAGTTGAAGAGGTAAAAGTTGGTATTTCGATTCTTGAATCACTTAACCTTCGTCAACGTAAGTTAGAAATTGTTTCCTGCCCTTCATGTGGTCGAGCCCAAGTAGATGTTTATACATTGGCTGAAAAGGTTCAGGCTGGTTTGCAAGGAATGACGGTCCCTCTTCGCGTTGCAGTAATGGGGTGCGTTGTTAACGGTCCTGGCGAAGCTCGCGAAGCTGATCTCGGAGTTGCTTCTGGCAATGGTAAAGGTCAAATATTTGTAAAGGGCGAAGTCATTAAGACTGTGCCTGAAGCTCAAATTGTCGAGACTCTTATTGAAGAAGCGATGCGTATCGCAGAAGAGTTGGAAGCAGCAGGGGTTGCGTCAGGCGAACCTAGCGTTGAAGTGAAGTAAGGTTCTCACATGCTTCGCATGTCAACGCTACTTTTGCGCACACTTCGTGATGATCCTGCAGATGCAGAAGTCGCAAGTCATAAACTTTTGGTGCGAGCTGGGTACGTTCGTCGGATAGCGGCAGGTATCTATTCCTGGCTGCCTCTCGGCTACATCACCTTTAGGAATATCGAAGCCATCACTCGAGAGGAGATGGACAAGGCTGGTTTTCAAGAAGTGCACTTCCCAGCTCTTTTGCCTCGCGAGCCATACGAGAAAACAAATCGTTGGGAAGAGTACGGCCCAAATCTGTTCAGACTTCATGATCGACGTGGCAATGATATGTTGCTTGGTCCAACGCATGAAGAGATGTTCACTCTCATGATTAAAGGTGAATTCTCCTCATATAAGGATCTGCCGATTTCGATTTATCAAATTCAAACAAAATATCGCGATGAAGCGCGTCCGCGCTCTGGAATCATACGCGGTCGTGAATTTGTGATGAAGGACTCCTATTCATTTGATATCGACGATGAAGGACTTGCAAAGTCTTACGAAAAACATCGCAATGCCTACATTTCACTCTTTGATCGTCTCCACTTGAAGTACAACATCGTCTCTGCAATGTCAGGAGCGATGGGTGGATCGCGGTCTGAAGAATTTCTAGCGCCTTGCGAGACCGGCGAAGACACATACGTACTTTGTCCTCAGTGCGGTTATGCAGCCAACGTAGAGGCGATGCGCACAAATGTTTCTGCGTATGCCGGTGAAGTTCCACCAGCGATGGAAGTTTTTGATTCACCGAATACGCCAACAATAGATACTTTGGTTGAACTTCTAAATGCTAGACATGGTGGAGGTTTCACAGCAGCAGATACCCTCAAGAATGTTTTGATGATGGCTGATGGAAAAGCCATTTCCATTCTTGTACCCGGTGACCGTGAAGTGGATATGAAGCGTGTAGAAGCAAATTTACCTGGCGTTCAAGAACTCAGACTCTTTGATGATGAGGATTTTAAGAAATTCCCAGGCCTGGTAAAGGGATATGTTGGTCCTCAAGATGCCAATAAACATGGTGTCACTGTTTATGCCGACCCTCGCATTGTGAAAGGTTCACATTGGGTGACGGGAGCAAATATCCGCGACAAACACGTTCTCTATGTGACGCATGGACGTGACTTTGAAGTCGAAGGTTTCATTGAAGCCGCTGAAGTTAAAGCGGGTGATCTCTGCCCAGAATGTTCAACCCCAGTAGTTATCGATCGCGCAATAGAAATTGGACATATTTTCCAATTGGGTCGTAAATATGCTGAAGCACTAGATTTAACAGTATTAGATGAAAATGGAAAATCTCGCGTAGTAACCATGGGTTCGTACGGGGTAGGTGTTTCTCGCGCCGTTGCTGCAATTGCTGAGCAGTCACATGATGAATTGGGACTAGTCTGGCCACGCGAAGTAGCGCCTGCCGAAGTACATATAGTTGCAACAGGTCGAGATGATCTTCCATTCGATACCGCTGAAAAAATAGCATCCGATCTTGAAAAATCTGGGATACGCGTTATGTTGGATGATCGTCGCGATGTAAGCCCAGGTGTTAAATTTAAAGATGCCGAGCTTATTGGTAATCCGTTTATTGTCATTGTTGGCAAAGGTCTCGCTGAGGGAAAGATTGAATTTAGAATTCGTAAGACAGGCGAAAAGACTGAGCTTGCATCAAGCGATGCAGTACAAGAAATTCTTGCCAAGCTCAATTCTTAATTCATGGATATTGCGACCTGGATTTTTCTCGCTATTGCTTCAGGCTTTGCCGGATTTGTCGATGCCGTTGCTGGTGGAGGTGGATTAGTTCAACTTCCGGCTCTCATGATTGGCATTGGAGAAAAACCGCTACCAATGATTTTGGGAACCAATAAAGTTCCTGCAGCATTTGGTACATCATTTGCAACTGCTAATTATTTCAAGCGAGTGAAACCCGATCTGCATCTTGCCCTATCTATGTCGATTCCAGCATTTCTCGGATCCATGGGTGGAGCGCATCTAACAACTTTCTTCCCCAAAGAACTATTTAGACCTTTTCTCATAATGCTCCTAATTGCAGTTGCACTTTATACATGGCGCAAGAAAGATCTCGGAGTAGAAGAAAGATTAAGGTTCAAGCCATCGACCGCGCGATGGGTGGCAGGACTCTTTGGAGCGATAATAGGTTTTTACGATGGAATCTTTGGGCCGGGAACAGGCTCCTTTCTCCTGTTTAGTCTTGTTACAGTGATTGGTTATGCGTTCCTCAAAGCATCAGCAACTGCCAAATTGGTAAATCTCGCGACAAATATAGCTGCCATTATCACCTTCCAACTTACTGGAAATATTTGGTGGCACGTAGGTTTGATCTTGGCTGGTGCCAATATCACCGGTGCGATTTTGGGTAGTCGCTTGGCTATTCGAGGCGGATCTTTATTTGTGCGCAAGGTATTTCTTATCGTGACGTTTTTGTTGATTGCCCGAGTGGGTTATGATTGGCTCTTAGCACGCTAGTAAAAACTTAATAGTGAGGAGTTCATCTAAATGAGCGCAACGCCTGATAATCAAGGCCATTCGATCCGAGACGAAATCGCCGCAGCCATAACTCCCACTATAGAAAATTCTTTTCATTCAATTGGGGCTTATCTAGAAGATATTCACTTTGTTCGTGCAGGCAAGAAGAGCTTGCTCACTGTGATGGTGGATAGCGAAAATGGCCTCAATCTCGACCAGGTAACAGATATATCGCGAGCCATTTCTGAAATCGTAGAAAATCTTCCAGCCTTAGGATCAACTCCATTCACACTGGAAGTAACGTCTCCTGGAATCGATCGTCCTTTGACTCTTCCTCGTCACTGGCGAAAGAATCAAAAGCGATTAGTGCGCGTAGTTAAGGCCGATGGTTCTGTCGTGGAAGGGCGTATAAGCGAAGTTACAGAAGCTTCGGCGCTCGTCGGTGAGACTCTGGTGAATTATTCAGATGTTAAAAAAGCTTTGATCCAAGTTGAATTTAAGGCGGCCGAATAATGGCAATTGATTTTAATGCTCTCAAGGCCCTTGCAGATGAAAAAAAGATGCGAATCGAAAAACTCATCAACTATGTAGAAAATAGAGTTGCTGATGCCTACCTTGAACTTCCTGACGCTAAACAAGGGGCACGCTCAAATTACAATCGACAAAATGGCGAATTTACGATTTGGGTTCCTGTGCTTAACGAAGCAGGCGAAAAAGTCGGGCAAGAGCCAGAAATTAATACAGAGTTTAATGAGCGCATTGATGGAATAGTCCGCAAAGCTCTTAAAGATCAACTTCGCGAAGCTAGAGATATGGCCGTTGTAGAGGAATTCTCCACTTCTGTGGGAGATGTCATCAGCGGAGTCGTACAGCAAGGCAGAGATCCAGAAACAATTTACGTTCACTTTGGCGGAAAAGTTGAAGGAAAAATTCCACCTAACGAGCAAGTTAAAGGTGAAGTTTATAAACATGGTGATCGCATTAAGGCATATGTAGTCCGCGTTGAACAAGGAGTTCGTGGAGTAGACATCATTCTGTCTAGAACTCATCCCCAGTTAGTGAGAGCTCTGTTTGGCCTTGAAGTTCCAGAAATTAAGAATCGAATTGTTGAGGTAATGGGAGTAGCTCGGGATGCAGGAGATAGATCTAAAATTTCTGTTCGCGCACATCGTGCTGGCGTTTCACCAAAAGGAGCTTTGATTGGACCTGGCGGTGCGCGTGCGCGTGCAGTGCAAGAGGAGCTATTCGGCGAGAAGACTGACATCGTTGATTTTGATGAAGATATCGCAAAATATGTTGCAAGCGCCCTCGCGCCTGCTCGAGTTCTCGAATCCAAACTTGTTGATGAAGAGACAAAGCAAGTTCGAGTAGTGGTTCCAGATTTTCAACTCTCGCTCGCAATCGGCAAGAACGGCCAGAATGCGCGATTAGCCGCGAGGCTCACTGGTGCCAAGATTGATATCAATCCAGATAAGCCAATCGAACGAATTCCAGGTCGCCTCAAGCCTGAGGAGATTTCAGCTGAATCTGAGCCTGTCGAGCCTGGTTCCGAGGCGACGATTATTGAGTAAACCTCATCGCGAGGTAGGCTTGTGGGGTTGAATCAACTGTTCTATCGAGGGATATGAGCTTTAGCAGCTATGAAATTTATGCGTAGTTGTATCGCTTGTCGAAAACGCGAGAATGGAAGAGAAAGACAATCCGAACTACTTCGGCTGGTTGTGATTGATGATCAAGTTAAACCTGATCCAAAAGGCAACTTGCCAGGTCGCGGCGCTTGGCTACATCCAAGATGTTTCGAAGCAGCCCTGAAGCGAGGATCTATTGGAAAAGCCTTTCGAGGCAAAGCCGATATAAATTTAGATTTGCTCAAGAGTTATCTTGAACAAGTTGCACAATAACGATTAAAAATTAGTAAAACTAATTAAGGAGTTATTAAATGAATATGTCTGCAAAGGCATCAACACAATCATGAGCGCCGCACGCTCATGAGTAAGGAACTCATTTAGGCTCCAGAAAAGACCCGGGGCCTTGAAAGAAGAAAGGCAACCGTGGCAAAAGTTCGTGTCTACGAATTAGCAAAAGAATTGGGCATGGAGAGCAAAGATTTGCTTTCTAAACTCCAAGAAGTGGGCGAATTCGTTCGTTCTGCATCATCAACTGTTGAGGCTCCTGTAGTCCGCCGTTTGATGGAGAAGTTCCCAGATCTCAAACCAGTTGAAGCTGAGAAAAAGCCAGCAAAGAAGGCAGCTGCAAAGAAGACTGCTGCAAAACCTGTGCCTACACAAGCAGAGATCGAAGCAGCAATGGCAGCGCTCGATGAAAACACTCGCTCTCAACTCAATCAACAGATTTCACAGCAGTTAGATGGAGCTGCGCCTTCAGATAGTGAAACAACACCATCTCCGGCAATTCCAAAACCACCTGCGAATCCATTTAATGCTGGCGGAAATGTAAGCGGTGCAATTCCACGTCCACCACGTGCAGGAAATAATCCATTTGCTGTTAGTGGGGGACCAATTCCACGTCCACCACAACGTCGTCCGTTGCATCCAGGTGAACGTCCACCAGTACGACCAGGTCAACGTCCAGGTGGTCCAGGACAAGGTGGCCAAGGTGGAAACCGTGGTCCAGGACAAGGTGGCGGATTTAATCGCGGACCTGGTGGCCAAGGCGGAAATCGTGGTCCAGGACAAGGTGGCGGATTTAATCGCGGAGGCGGACAAGGCGGAGCAACAACCGGCGCACCATCTCCTTATCGCAATTCTGGTCCAGGTGCAGGAAATACTGGTGGCGGAGGTTTCGCTGGTAAAGGTGGCGGCCCCGGTCGATTCCAACGCGGTGGAGCTGCTGGTGCATTTGGAAAACAATCTGGCAAGTCTCGCAAAGCGCATAAGAGTAAGAAAGTTTTGCGTGAAGAATTTGATGCTCTACCAGCACCAACACTTGGCGGAGCGGTTCTTCCTCGCGGCGATGGCAAGACAGTCATTCGCTTACGTCGAGGTGCAACGCTGACCGATCTTGCTGAAAAAATTAATGCAGAAGCGTCAGCGCTTGTTTCAGCGCTATTCCACCTAGGTGAAATGGTGACTGCAACCCAGTCCGTAGATGAAGATACCTTTGCGATTCTCGGTGCAGAGATGGGTTATGTCATCCAAATCGTCTCCCCTGAAGATGAAGATCGCGAACTCCTTGAAGAGTTTGATATTAATCTTGAGAAGGAATTGGAAGATATCGACGAAGCAGATCTGGTCGTACGTCCACCTGTTGTGACTGTTATGGGTCACGTGGATCACGGTAAGACTCGCTTGCTTGATGCAATTCGTCAGACTGAAGTTATTAAGTCCGAAGCCGGCGGAATTACTCAGCATATTGGTGCATACCAAATTCACCATATGCATGATGGTATTGAAAGAGCAATTACATTCATCGATACACCAGGTCACGAAGCCTTTACAGCTATGCGTGCTCGTGGTGCGAAGGTGACTGATATTGCAGTGCTTGTTGTAGCCGCTGACGATGGTGTGATGCCTCAGACAATCGAAGCTCTCAATCACGCTCAAGCTGCGGATGTACCTATCGTGGTTGCAGTTAACAAAGTTGATAAAGAAGGCGCTAACCCCGACAAGGTGCGTCAACAATTAACTGAATATAACTTGATTGCTGAAGAGTACGGTGGTCAAACAATTTTCGTAAATGTCTCTGCAAAATCTGGTTTGGGAATTGATCAACTTATCGAGTCAATCCTTCTCACCGCGGATGCCGCAATTGATTTGCGCGCCGTAGCAGATGATGTTGCTCGAGGCGTTGCAATTGAAGCAAATCTCGACAAAGGACGTGGTCCAGTTGCAACCGTGCTAGTTCAACGTGGAACTCTTCATGTGGGAGATGCAATTGTTGCTGGAGGTGCCTACGGTCGCGTTCGTGCAATGCTCGATGAAAATGGAACTCCAGTTGAAGAAGCTGGTCCATCTCGTCCAGTTCAGGTGCTTGGATTTACCTCTGTACCTGGCGCTGGTGATGGATTCCTTGTTGCAGAAGATGACCGCACCGCACGTCAGATCGCCGAAAAGCGTCAGCTTGCAATGCGTAATGCACTTCTCGCTAAGACTCGCAAGAAGGTTTCTCTCGAAGACTTCATGGAACAATCCAAGGTCAACACTCTTAACCTCATCATTAAGGGTGACGTATCTGGTTCTGTTGAAGCGCTCGAGGATGCTTTGCTGCAACTCGACGTTGGCGCTGAAGTTGACCTTCGAGTTATTCACCGCGGCGTAGGTGCGATTACAAAGAATGACATTACTCTCGCATCAGCATCCACTG
Organism: uncultured Actinomycetes bacterium; assembly: GCA_964424485.1. Taxonomy (GTDB): domain Bacteria; phylum Actinomycetota; class Actinomycetes; order Nanopelagicales; family Nanopelagicaceae; genus PALSA-747. The sequence continues at coordinate 4,592 of CAYRJB010000020.1, read as the reverse complement.
CAGTCATTATCGGCTTTAACGTTAAGCCCGAACCTCAAACTGCAATCTTTGCCGATCAAGAGGGTGTCGAAATTCGTTTCTACACCGTTATTTACAAGGCGATTGAAGAGATTGAAGCATCACTCAAGGGCTTGCTCAAGCCAGAGTTTGAAGAGGTTGTACTTGGAAATGCAGAAGTCCGCGAAGTATTCCGATCATCTAAATTCGGAAATATCGCAGGTTGCATGGTCTCTGACGGAATCATCAAGCGCAATGGCAAAGCACGAGTTATGCGCGATGGTGTTGTCACGGGCGAAGGACTTGCAATCGAATCCCTTCGCAGATTCAAAGATGATGCCACAGAAGTTAAAGAAGGATACGAGTGCGGTATTGGACTTGGCTCCTTCAAGGACATTCAAGTTGGCGATGTAATCCAGGTCTTTGAGATTCGCGAGAAGAAGCGCGCATAACATGCCTTCTAACCGTGCACTTAAAGTTGCTGATCGCATCAAAGAGGTTATTGCTTCATTGCTTGAGACGCGGGTGAAAGATCCGCGTCTTGGCTTTGTAACGATAACTGATGTTCGAGTTACTGGAGATCTTCAACAGGCTTCAATCTTTTATACAGTTCTAGGTGATGAATCCGCACAGGCTGGTACAGAAGCGGCTTTGAATTCAGCCAAAGGTATGTTGCGTGCCGAGGTAGGTCATGCGGTTGGTTTGCGAGTTGTTCCAACTTTGGAATTTATTCCAGACGTTCTGCAAGAATCTGCAGCCGCAATGAATGATTTGATGGCAGAAGTTCGTCGTAAAGATGAAGAGCTTGCAAAGCTGCGGGAGAATGCAAAGCCAGTTGACTCAGACCCCTATAAGTCGTAGAACTCTCTCGTGACTTTGCCCAACGGCTTTTTAGTCGTCGATAAATCCGGTGGAATGACTAGCCATGATGTCGTGGCGAAAATCAGGAAGAGATTTAAGACAAAAAAGGTTGGCCATGCGGGAACGCTTGATCCCATGGCTACTGGTGTACTCGTTCTGGGTCTTGGAAATGCAACAAGACTTCTTCAATATATCGTCGATGGACGAAAATCTTATGATGCAACAATCTCGCTAGGCGCATCCACGCACACTGATGACAAAGAAGGTGAAGTTCTCTTTAAAGCTGATCAGGGTTTGTTAGATCAGCTTTCCGATGAGTCCATTACTGCAGCGCTCAATGCGTTCTGTGGAAAGATTCAACAACGTCCTTCTTCGGTATCGGCAATCAAAGTTGATGGTGTCACGGCGCATGAACGTGTTCGCCGAGGCGAGAAAGTGGAATTGCCCTCACGTGAAGTAGAAATTTTTGCAATAACGATTTACTCCATATCTCGTCTACCAGGTGAAATTAGTATCAACATCGCAGTGGATTGCTCGGCTGGCACATATATTCGAGCTATTGCACGAGATCTGGGAGAGAATCTTGGGGTTGGGGGACATCTAACTTCGCTTCGCAGAACTGTGGTTGAACCTTTTACCTTGGCCGATGCTGCACAACTTGAGGTGGCGGAATTAATTTCAACTGGCAGTGGTATCGCAAAGGTTATGCCGACTCGCACAGTCACTGAGGGAGAAATCGGCGAACTAGGTTTTGGTAGGCCATTAACTCTTAATCCCCAAGAAGGCTATGTTGCCGCGATTACTCCGGCTGGCGAATTCGCAGCACTTCTCATTAATAAGGAAACTCTTGGCAAACCAGGTGCGGCTCCAATTTATGTCGCGCTTCCATCAGCAGTTATGAAAGAATAAACAGATGAGCACATCTGTTGCCATAGGAATCTTCGATGGCGTTCATGCTGGACATCAACAGATTCTCAGCGAAGCCGCGCGGCATGGCCGCGTAACTGCACTAACTTTTTATCCCCACCCCACTTCAGTATTTGCGCCTGAGCGGGTACCAACTTCACTCCTTTCTCTTGAAGACCGCATTTCTTTTCTTGAAAAGCATGGTGCTGCTGAAGTTGTTGTGATCGAATTTACAAAAGATTTTGCATCAAAGACCCCTGAAGAGTTCATCGACCAGGTTTTAGTTGGGCAATTAGGCGCAACCCATGTGACTGTGGGAAGTAATTTCACATTTGGACATAAAGCAGCAGGTGATGTTGCGTATTTGCAGAGGAACGCTCATGGATTCGAAGTATCTTCCGTTCATTTAGAGGAGAGCCGCGGGTCTGCAATTTCTTCTACTCGCATTAGAAATTTAATCGTCGACGGCGATATAGAACGTGCAAATGAATTACTTACTCGTCCATATTTTCTCAAAGCGCCAGTGGTTCATGGAGAGAAGCGTGGACGAGAAATTGGATACCCAACCGCCAACTTAGGTCTCACAGATAACCCAACAATTCCAGCTGATGGAATTTATGCTGGTTGGTTAAATATTGATGGACATAGATATCAAGCAGCTATTTCCATTGGCACAAATCCAACATTTCCAGGTGTTCGCGGCCGACAGGTTGAAGCGTATGCAATCGGTGAAAAAGATCTTGACCTGTACGATCACATTGCAACTCTCGAGTTCATTGCACGGACAAGGGATACTCTGAAATTTGACTCGCTCGATTCACTGCTGGCACAGATGGCGCAGGATTGCCTGGATGTTTCAAAGATTTTAGGCAAATCTCACGCTTAAATATTGCCCGATTTGGGCCATCAAGGGCTCGCCACTAGAATTTGATCTGGCTCACTCATTGGGAGTGAACCACTTAAAAGCGAGTCAGCGAGTCTTGTGAGTCAATCCAAGACCCTCGTGACAGATTGAAGGAGTACCAACCATGGCACTACAGCCATCAGAGAAAAAAGAAATTATTTCAAAGTTCGGTGCTTCAGCATCTGACACAGGCAGCCCTGAGGCTCAAGTCGCATTGCTCTCAAAGCGAATTGATGAACTTACAGAACACTTGAAGTCCAATAAGAATGATCACCACAACCGTCGTGGTCTCTTGCTTCTCGTTGGTAAGCGTCGTCGCCTTTTGCAGTACCTCGCAAAGACCGATGTAACTCGTTACCGCGCGATTATCGAAAAGCTCGGCATTCGCCGCTAACGCGTTTTTTAGAAAGTAGTTAACGCACCTCACCTCATCAAATTGGTCTTTGGTAGTGGCCCCCGGTTTGTATACCGTGCGCTTCGATCGAAGATCCATTTCGGTGAGCGGTGAGGTGGGAAATGGAGTGACCCATGGAGGGTCAAGATGTTAAGCATGCCGTTGCAGTAATTGATAACGGCAAATTTGGAAAGCGCGAGATTCGTTTTGAAACAGGACGCCTCGCACGTCAAGCAGCAGGAACAGCAGTTGTCTATCTCGATGATGACACCATGTTGCTCTCAGCTACCGCAGCAGGAAAGTCACCTCGTGACTCCTTCGACTTCTTCCCACTGACAGTGGATGTTGAAGAACGCATGTATGCAGCGGGAAGAATCCCCGGATCCTTCTTCCGCCGCGAAGGTCGTCCATCTGAAGATGCGATTCTTACTTGCCGTCTCATTGACCGACCACTTCGTCCAGCATTCGTAAAAGGATTGCGTAACGAAGTTCAGGTTGTAGTCACTGTTATGGCTCTCAACCCTGATCATATGTACGACGTGATTGCGATCAATGCATCATCAATGTCAACACAACTTGCAGGCTTGCCATTCTCTGGCCCAATTGGTGGCGTTCGCGTTGCCTTAATTGAAGGTCAATGGGTCGCATTCCCAAATCACAGCCAACTTGAAAAGGCTGTATTCGACATGGTTGTTGCTGGACGCATTATTGGTGACGATGTTGCAATCATGATGGTGGAAGCCGAAGCGACTTCGAAGACAATTGAATTAGTTAAGGGTGGCGCTGTCGCCCCAACTGAAGAGATTGTTGGACAAGGACTCGATGCAGCAAAGCCATTTATCCGCACTCTCTGCGAGGCTCAGCTCGAACTTGCAAAGGTAGCAGCCAAGCCAACCGCAGAATTCCCACTCTTCTTTGATTATCAAGATGATGTATACGCAGCCGTTGAAGCTGAAGCTAAGGATGCACTTGCAAAGGCTTTGACTGTTGCAGGTAAGCAAGATCGTGAAACCGAACTTGATGCCATCAATGCTTCAACTACAGAGAAGCTTGCTGCACAATTCGAAGGCCGTGAAAAAGAGATTTCCGCTGCGCTTCGTTCTGTCACCAAGAAGCTTGTCCGCCAACGCGTATTGCGCGACAAGGTTCGTATAGATGGGCGCGGAGTCCGCGATATTCGTCCATTAACGGCAGAAGTTGAAGTAGTTCCACGCGTACACGGTTCAGCGATATTTGAACGTGGCGAAACGCAGATTCTTGGAATTACTACTCTTAACATGCTCAAGATGGAGCAACAGCTCGATACTCTCAATCCTGAGACAACCAAGCGATATATGCACAATTACAACTTCCCACCATATTCTGTGGGTGAAGTTGGTCGCGTGGGTTCACCAAAGCGTCGTGAAATCGGTCATGGTGCGCTCGCTGAACGCGCTCTTGTTCCAGTTCTTCCATCTCGCGAAGAGTTCCCTTACGCAATCCGTCAGGTTTCTGAAGCGCTTGGATCAAACGGTTCAACATCAATGGGTT
>CAYRJB010000019.1:0-15508 GCA_964424485.1 uncultured Actinomycetes bacterium | reverse complement strand
ATGGAAAGCTCTAATCCGGTATTTAAGCGCGGTTATGCCGCGATGCCAGGTTCACGTGGTCGCAGCGCTGCTCCAACAGTCATCGATCAACTTGAAGAGCAGTTCAACGCACCTTCAGCATCAACAATTCAAACTGGTCGTATGACTATGGAAGATGTTGTTGCTCGCACAACATTCCTATTTTTAGTACTGGTTGCATCAGGCGGAGCTGCCTGGTATTTCAACTTCGGTGGAGGATTCCTCCTTATCGGCTTCCTTGGCGCATTCATCCTCGGAATGATTAATTCATTCAGTAAGAAAGTTCGCCCAGCGCTCGCAATCGCATATGCAGCATTTGAAGGCGTTGCGCTTGGAACTCTTTCACATGTATACAACACCGTTTATCCAGGCATTATTAGCCAGGCAATTATTGGCACAATTGCGGCCTTTGTAGGCGTACTTGCTCTCTATGCAAATGGAAAGATTCGAGTTACTCCGCAATTCACTCGTGCTATGAGTGCAGCTCTTATCGGTTATGTCGTCTTAGGACTTTTCTCCATGATCTCCGGCGCGTTTGGCTTTGGTAATGGATATGGTCTCTACGGTGTGTCCGGCTTAGGACTTCTGCTCTGCGTAGGTGGAGTCGCTCTCGCATCATTCTTCCTCATCGTTGATTTCGATCAGATTCAACAGATGATTGCCAATAATGCCCCAGAGCAAGAATCATGGCGCGCCGGTTTTGGTCTCATGGTGACTGTCGTCTGGCTCTACCTTGAAATCTTGCGCTTGCTCTCGATCCTTCGTGATGAAAGGTAAGAGTAATTAAAAAAGAGCCCCAGTTTTCTGGGGCTCTTTTTATTTTCGAACTTTATTTTCTAACCGAGCGCTTCACCAGCTGCTTCATCGCGTGCAGCAGCATGATCTGCTCCAGTCTTCAGTGGCGTCTCGCGCATAAAGAGCGCAACGAAAAGTCCAAGAAGTGCCACTGGAAGAGCGGATAAGAAGACTGTGTGGAATCCAGAGGTGAATGCATGGAGGATTCCATCGCGCAACTCTGGAGAGAGCGTTTGGAGAACTGCAGTGTTGTTCTTTAATTGTGCAAGCGCCTCAGGTGTCGCACCAGCCATAGCTGCGGGATTCTTAGTTGCCACGTTTTGAATTGCGATTGGCAGTTCATGCGCCAAACGGTTGGCATAGATTGTTCCAAAGATTGCAACACCTACAGTTCCGCCTACTGAGCGGAAGAATGTGTTCGCTGATGTTGCAACACCCATATGCTTGAAATCGATGGCATTTTGAAGTGCGATAACGATTGTCTGCATTGAGAAACCAAGTCCCATGCCTACGAGGAATGCAAAGATCACAAGGTGCCAGTACGGAGTCTTCACATCTAGTGTCGACATCAAGCCAAGACCGATAGACATCAAGACAAGTCCAATAATCGGGTAGCGCTTGTAATGACCGTGCTTGGAGATTTGCTTACCCGAGAAAATAGACATTGAAACAATTCCGAGCATGAATGGAATCAATTTGAGGCCGGCCATGGTTGCTGAGTTGTTCTTAACAATCTGCAAATAAAGCGGAACCATAACGATCGCACCGAACATGCCCGCTCCGATGATGAAACCAAGCAGTGAGGTAATCGAGAAGGTATGGTTCTTGAATAGATCCAAAGGAAGAATTGGTTCTTTTGCAGATGCTTCCACGATAAGGAAGAGAACAGTCAAAACCGCTGCAATCCCAAATGAGGTGAGCGTTGCAGGAGCTGTCCAACCTTTCTCAGGTCCGTAAACAGAGATTGCGAGCAAGAGTGCAACAACTGCAGAGACCATAACTGCTGCACCGAGGTAATCGATCTTGTGATCACGCTTAACCTTAGGGATGTGGAGATTGATTGATGTAACAATCAAAGCGATGATGCCAACTGGAAGGTTGATGTAGAAAATCCAACGCCATCCTGTAACACCAAGAATCGTTGCATGGTCAGAGAAGAATCCACCAAGAAGTGGACCGGCTACTGAAGAAAGTCCCCAGACTCCACCGAAATAACCCTGATACTTGCCGCGATCTCGAGGAGAGATGATGTCTCCAATAATCACGAATGTCAGCGCCATCAAGCCGCCGGCACCAAGACCTTGGATTGCGCGGAAAATAATGAGTTGGTTCATGGACTGTGCAGCACCTGCAGCAAACGAACCGAGAAGGAATGTGATGATCGCGAATTGGAAAACCGGGCGACGTCCGTAAAGGTCGGAGATTTTTCCATAAAGCGGAGTGGATGCAGTTGAAGTAAGAAGATATGCAGTGACTACCCACGTGTAATGGGAGAGACCATTGAAATCTTCAACAATCTTCTTGAGAGCGGTTGAAACGATAGTTTGATCGAGGGCTGCAAGAAGCATGCCGAGCATCAATCCGCTAAGGACGGCCATAATCTCTTTATGAGTTAAAGGCTCATTAGTTTTTTTAGACATTTCTCTCCTGAGTTAAACGGTAAATCTAGATTTCTGACGTATTTAGAAGTACTAATTAATGGTGCAACGCAATGGCTTAATGATATTCGGCATTTTTGATGGTGACCTTAATCTCCTTGCCGTTCGGCGCGGTGTAGGTCACAGTTTCGCCAATCTTCTGGCCCAAAACGGCAGAGCCGAGCGGGGATTTTTCTGAGAAGACATCGAGACCATCAATTTCTATTTCACGAGATCCCAGAAGAAAGTGCATCTCATCGCCATGAATATCAACTACAACTTTCATGCCCTGGGCAACTAGTCCCGCTTCAGCAGCAGGTGGCTCACCAATATGCGCATTCTCAAGCATGTGTTTGAGTTGCTTGATGCGAGCCTCATTCTTGCCTTGTTCTTCTCGAGCTGCGTGATAACCGCCGTTCTCTTTCAAGTCTCCCTCAGCGCGAGCAGCTTCAATCTTTTTGACGATGTCGGCGCGCTTGGGTCCTTCACATTCAGCGAGCTCGCGTGCAAGGCGGTCAGCCGCCTCGATAGTAAGCCAAGTTTTCTCTGTCATAAGAGCTCTATTTTAGACCTGGCGCGTGCGTGAAAGTAAATCGCCTCAAATACAGTCTTGTATCCCGGCGTTCACAGCCTTTACACGCGTAGGAATGCTTGTGGTACGCACGTAGCTTCCTTTGCCACCAGGGAGCTTCTCTGTAATTTCACCAACAACATTCTTCTGGAAATCTCTAGCGACCAGTCTGCAGAAATGCCCTTCTGAAGAGTTTGTGCGAAACGTTGCTGAGTATTGAATTGATATTGAACGTTCACTTGAAACGCTAAATGAGATGAGTTGATGGCGAACATTGGGATTGGCCGCATGCGTCGCAGCCCATAGCGTCCAGAGTCCGAAGAGGAGAGCTAAGAAAACGGCATAGAGTTTCCATCTCGAAGATGGCGCTCCATATCGATCTCTCATTAAGTCAGCATGCTCACTCATCAAGGAGGAGTCTAGTAGAGGCTCTCGAAGGTGGATAATTGAGCCATGGCTGATGGACGTACCTCTGTAGATGTTGGCATAGCAGGCTCAATCACAATGATTGTCATTACTCTCGCATTCACTTTGTTGATGGTGAGCTTTTATCGACGATATAAGCGAGCATCTGAAAAAAGCGACGATAAATAAACTTCTCAATGGTAAAAAAAGTTGGAGCATTTCTACTCATTCTCGTCTTGAGTGGAACTTTCTTTGAGTTGGGCCTCTGGCAACTTCATCGAGCACAAGCGATGCACAAACTTTCAAAGCCAGAGCCAGAAAAACCTGTAGTGGATTTAGCAACGGTTGCTTCGGTTGGATCGAATCTTCGAACCACTGGATTTAATCGCCTCGTTTCTTTTCAAGCTGAGTATGTGAAGAAGTACGTTGCGCCTCACCAAATAGTTGGTAGCGAATATAAAGACCTAGAGGTTCGTTTGGCACTCCTTTCCAATCATCGTGCTGTTCTCGTAGTTCGCGGAGTGGAAGGTGAGACCACCGAGGTTTCAGGAATGATTCAGATATCAGGTCGACTTTATCCTCGCCAGACAGAAGACTTCGCACGAGGAAGCACAAACGTTCTTTCGCGATTAGATCCCGCCCTCGTGACGAATAATTCTTTCGCCCAAATGTTCGATGGTTATGTCATTGCTACCAGTGAGAAGGGCGCCACAGGCAAGGTCGCTGGAAAATACTTGTCAGCCCCTGCCCAGATTTCTAAAGCGGCAGGGTTCTATTGGCAGCATATGGCTTATGTAGTGACATGGTGGTTCATGGCCCTACTCGTATGGGGCTTCCCGTTCTACAACAGAATTGTCCGTCGCGAAGAAGGTAATAAATAGTCTCTCGAAGGTAAGGTGCAGGCATGAAGATTTTCGCTCGTGGCAAGCAGGGCGCTTATGCCCGTTTTCACTTTATGGCCCAACTCGCTGGTGTGATGTCCCTATTGCTCTGGTTTGTCTACATGCCTGTAAAAATCGCGGCACACAATGGTGAAGTTGATGCAATCTATAAGTACATCGCAATGTTCCATGGTTTTATCTATCCAGTTTACGTAGTTGCGACCTTTCACTTTTGCTTGGCTATCCGTAAGAAGTTTGGTCCGATGGTCGTCTATCTCCTTGCGGGGACGCTGCCTTTCGCATCGCTCGTTCTGGATTATCGAATGAAGCAGGAATTTAAAGAGCTTCAGTAACCATTAAAAAAGCCATGCATCTTTTGAAACGACTGATGAAGCGAACCATTAAGGCCGCTCTCTATCCAATTTATGAGCGCCGCCTTCTTAGCCATTTGGACTTTAATGAGACGCCTCATCACGTGGGGGTTATTCTCGATGGCAATCGTAGGTGGGCGAGGTCGCGTCAGAAGAAGAGCGCGGTGGGCCATCAGGCGGGTGCCGACAAAATCATTGAATTTCTGACTTGGTGTGAAGAAGCGAAAGTAAACGTCGTCACCCTTTGGTTATTGTCAACTGATAATTTCAATCGCAGTCAAGAAGAGCTCGATCAACTCTTGGCAATTATTGGCGATGCAGCTGATCAGTTGGCCTCAACTCAGCGATGGCAGATTAAGGTCGTTGGTGCACTTGATGTTTTGCCACCTTGGCTCCATGACAAATTGAGAACTGTGGAAGCCAACACGGCTTCCAGTAGAGGAATTCAACTCAACCTGGCTATTGGATATGGTGGGCGTCGAGAGATTGTTGATGCAGTTAAGAATTACATCCGCACTGGAATTACTGCAGGCAAGAGCGCTGATGAGATTGCATCAGATATCAGCAGCGATGAAATTGGGAAGCATTTGTATACCGCCGGACTTCCAGATCCGGATTTGGTCATCCGCACATCAGGGGAGCAACGTCTCTCAGGTTTCCTCTTGTGGCAATCAGCGCATTCCGAGTTCTACTTCTGTGAAGTCTTCTGGCCAGATTTCAGACGAGTCGATTTTCTTCGCGCCTTGCGTTCGTATAGCCAACGCCACCGCCGATTTGGTTCATAGAAGGTCGTTTCAATTTTTCAGCCGGTAACAAAATAGCCATCAAATCGTTACCCTGCGCTCGCGCGTGTCGTAGGTCTCACCTTGGGCTTGAGACTTACCTTATGTCCTGTAAGTCCGTTTTCCCCACGGAGAGGCGCTTACCAAACGCGTCCACCTTCACCAGGTGGAGGCAGAGATTGCGAGATCTACCTTGGCCAATAACTCCACATTTAAAAATGATGGAAATAATCGTCAAACATTCGTGATTGATACGAGCGTATTGCTGGCGGACCCGGGGGCCATAGCTAGATTTAAAGAACATCGAGTCATCATCCCAATAGTGGTAATTAGCGAACTCGAGACTAAGAGAGAACATCCAGAGCTTGGTTATTTTGCACGTCTTGCACTGCGCACTCTTGATGATCTTCGTGTGAAACATGGTCGCCTCGATTCCGAGATTTCAATAAATGATGAAGGCGGAACTCTTCAAGTAGAGCTCAACCACAGCGATCAATCTTCACTGCCTAGCGGCTTCTTGCGCGATAACACCAATGACACTCGCATCATTGCTATCTGCCGCAACCTCCAAGCCGAACAACACAAAGTTGTGCTTGTCACCAAAGACCTCCCACTTCGAGTCAAGGCTTCCTCTGTTGGCATTGAAGCCCAGGAATATCGGGCGGAACTTGCACCAAATTCTGGTTGGACAGGAATTGTTGAAGCGAACGTTGGATCAACTGTTATTGACTCTCTTTATGAAGGTGAAAGAGTCAAACATGAATTGGCCGAATCCAATCCTGTTCATACTGGCGTTGTCCTTCACTCTGAAAAAGGCAGCGCACTTGCTCGAGTCACTCTCGACAAAAAATTAACTTTGGTTCGCGGTGATCGCAGCACTTTTGGGCTTCATGGGCGCAGCGCAGAGCAACGAGTTGCGCTCGACATTTTGCTTGATTCTGAAATTGGCATTGTCTCCCTCGGAGGCCGGGCAGGTACAGGTAAATCTGCACTTGCGCTCGCTGCGGGTTTGGAAGCTGTTCTTGAGCGCCGCCAGCACAAGAAGGTCGTCATCTTCCGTCCCCTCTATGCCGTGGGTGGACAGGAACTTGGATATCTACCTGGATCAGAAGGGGAGAAGATGTCTCCCTGGGCTCAGGCAGTCTTCGATACTTTGGGAGCCCTTGTCAGCCAATCTGTCATCGACGAAGTTGTCGACCGAGGACTGATTGAAGTTTTGCCTTTGACCCACATCCGTGGACGCTCTCTCCACGACTCCTTTGTCATTGTCGATGAAGCTCAATCCCTGGAGCGAGGAGTCCTTCTCACCGTCCTCTCCCGTATCGGTCAGAACAGTCGAGTTGTCCTAACTCATGATGTAGCCCAGCGGGATAACCTCCGAGTTGGTCGCCATGACGGCGTTGTCGCAGTCGTTGAATCCCTGAAGGGACACCCGCTCTTTGCCCACATCACTTTGACCCGCTCTGAGCGATCAGCAATCGCTGCCTTGGTCACGGAAATGTTGGAAGAGCCGCTCAACTTTGAAGGATGGTTTCCAACATTTGAGGAGAGCCAAGCCAAATCAAAATCAGAGAGGCCAGCTAAGAAGGGGGCTTAACCCCCAAAAGCTCCAAGAAAGTCCTAGAAAGTCGGTCTGCAGACAAATCGGACATTTAGGACTTTACCCAATCTGACCTGCGCTTTTATTAACCCTGTTTTCTGTGAGTTAAATTAATTTTGCGACTCTTGCGGGGATGGATTTGCCCACCGCCCTTAGGGCTTGAAACCCTTCTGCCTGTTGATAACAAATCGTTATCGCCTGGAAGCCCAATTAGGGTGACCGGGAGGGTTAGGACAAGTGAGTAAAAGGAGGGCAGATGAATAGCAAGCTTCGCAACCGACGCCTCGTCATCGCAGCTGCTCTTTTCATTGCTGGAATTGCCTCAGTCGATACAACCTATGCGCAGACCGCCTTCTCCCGCGAAATCACTCTTCCTGATGTTGTGACCACCACCCTTCCTACGACCTCTATCGAGCCGGGTCTTCTCGACCTTGGCGGACTCAAATCTGTCAATGCCAACGTGATGGCTCTGGTCTCCTTTCAAACCAAACAGGTTGATCTTGCAAGGACCCCCATAGGTGCTCAAGAGGTTGCTAAAGACTTAATTGCAATGGAGTACCCAGCCAACTGGAACACAAGCACCCAGTTCAGCTGCCTCACTCAACTATGGAATAAAGAATCTCACTGGAACTTCAAGGCTCATAACTATCGCTCTGGAGCCCATGGAATTGCCCAAGCCCTTCCTGCCATCAAGATGGAATCCGTGGGAACTGATTGGCGTACCAACCCAGTTACCCAGATCAAGTGGGGGCTTACCTATATTGAAAAGCGTTATGACACTCCATGCGCGGCCCTTCGTTTCCATAACCGCAGACACCACTACTAATAGTTCTTAGTTCTCCGGGCGCATTCCAATTTGAATTGGCTTGGAAGTCTCGGCGAAGAAATCATTTCCCTTGTCATCCACCACGATAAAGGCAGGGAAGTTTTCAACATCAATCTTCCAGACCGCCTCCATGCCAAGCTCTTCATAATCGAGAACTTCGACTTTCTTGATGCAATCCTGGGCAAGGCGAGCTGCGGGCCCTCCGATCGAACCTAGATAAAAGCCACCATGCTTTTTGCAAGCATCAGTCACTTGCTTGGAGCGATTGCCTTTAGCAAGCATCACCATTGATCCACCGAGGGATTGAAATTGTTCAACGTAGGAATCCATGCGCCCAGCAGTGGTTGGTCCGAAAGAGCCAGAGGCATAGCCTTCTGGAGTCTTTGCAGGGCCTGCGTAATAAACAGCGTAATTCTTGATGTAGTCGGGAAGTGGTTTACCGGCATCTGCCAACTCTTTAAGTTTTGCATGGGCAAGGTCGCGAGCCACAACAAGTGTTCCAGAGAGTGAAAGTCTGGTTTTTATTGGATGCTTACTGAGCTCTTTGAGAACTTCAGACATTGGCTGATTGAGATTGATATTGACGACTTTGTCATCTAAATGTTCATCAGTTGTTTCGGGCAAATAATGCGCTGGATCGCGCTCCAATTTCTCGAGAAAGATACCTTCTTTAGTGATCTTTCCTTTTGCCTGACGATCAGCTGAACAGGAGACGGCAATAGCAATAGGCAGCGATGCTCCATGACGAGGCAGGCGTACAACGCGCACATCGTGACAGAAATATTTTCCGCCGAACTGAGCGCCAATTCCAAGAGTTCGCGTTAATTTGAGTATTTCCTCTTCGAGTGCAACATCACGGAACGCATGACCTGTCTTTGCATCACCTTCGCGTGGAAGATGGTCAAGATATTTTGTCGATGCAAGCTTTGCAGTCTTTACGGTGAATTCAGCGCTCGTTCCACCGATAACAATCGCGAGGTGATATGGAGGGCATGCTGCCGTTCCGAGGCTGCGCAATTTTTCATCGAGCCAATTCATAAATGTCTTTGGATTGAGAACTGCCTTTGTCTCCTGATAGAGGAAAGACTTATTTGCCGAACCGCCACCTTTGGCGATGAAAAGAAAGTTGTATTCATCAGGATGATCTGAATCCGAATAAATCTCAACCTGGGCTGGAAGATTATTACCCGTGTTCTTCTCTTCCCATGTTGTTACAGGAGCCATCTGTGAATAGCGCAGATTCAAAGTCGTGTAGGCGTCGTAAACACCTTTGGAGATTGTCTTCTCATCTTTCTCGGAAGTGAGGACTCGCTGACCTTTTTTGCCCATGATGAGAGCAGTGCCTGTGTCTTGGCACATCGGCAAGATTCCGCCGGCAGAGATATTGGCATTCTTAAGCAGATCAATTGCGACAAAGCGATCGTTGGGGGATGCCTCTGGATCTTTCACAATATTGGCAAGCTGCTCGAGATGCGCTGGGCGAAGATAGTGATTGATATCGTGAATGGCCTCTGATGTTAATTTTTCAATCGCTTCAGGAGCTACCTTAAGAAATTCCATTCCCTCTGCTTGAAAAGTTGAAACACCTTCTTTAGAGACAAGTCTGTATTCGGTTTGATCTGCGCCAATCGGCAGTAGGTCGCTGTAGTTAAAGTCAGGCATTCTTATTCGCCTTCACCTTCATCGGTCTCTGATTTGAATTTCTCTAGTTTTGATTTTGCTCCGTCGAGCCAGTCCTGACAAATCTTTGCCAACTTTTCGCCACGTTCCCAAAGCGCTAGTGACTCTTCAAGAGTTGCTTGGCCGGACTCAAGTTCTTCAACTACTTCTGCTAGTTCGTCTCGAGCATCTTCGTAGGAAATTTTCTTCTCGGCCATGGCTCTAATTTACTCCTGGTTTGCGACACCGTTGGTTGTGGCAGCAACCACACCTTCAGCGACGCGAATAGCTAAACGATCGCCCACTTTGAGCGATTTCGCCTTACGAACAATCTCTCCACTCTCTATTTGAACTACTGCATATCCGCGATCTAGCGTCGCTTGTGGTGAGAGTGTTCGCACCTGGGCAACAAGAGAAGCAAGTTCTTCGGTGGCCAGAGCAATAAACGAATCAATCGCTCGCACCGGCCTTGCCCTTAAGTTTTCAATCTTATGTATTTCAAAGTCGACTCGATTTTTTACTGAACGGAAAGCGCGGTCACGATAAGCCTGAACCATACGATTTTCTTCAGACATATCAGGCACAACTTTCTTACCTGCATCTGTTGGTGTTGAAGCTCGGTAGTCAGCTACAAGGTCAAGAAGCGGTGAATCCTTTTCATGACCGATGGCAGAGACGATTGGCGTCTTAGCGTTTGAAGCTAATCGAACCAGACCTTCATCCGAGAATGGCAGAAGATCTTCAAAGGATCCACCGCCTCGAGTGATCACAATGACATCAACTTCGGGATTGGCATCAAGCTCTCTCAGAGCATTGGAAACTTCTATAACAGCTGCCGCTCCTTGTACCGCAACCTCACGAATTTCAAATTGCACAGATGGCCAGCGTCGCTTTGCATTTTCCACAACATCTTTCTCTGCATCTGAATTACGTCCACAGATGAGTCCAACTTTATTCGGCAAGAAGGGGAGTGGTTGTTTGCGATCTGCGCTAAAGAGACCTTCGCCTGCAAGTACGGCTTTCAAAGCTTCCAGCCTTGCCAACAATTCACCAACACCAACCTGGCGAATCTCTTTCACAGATAAAGAAAGTTGCCCAGTCTTTGCATACCAGGAGACTTTGGAGTTCATAACAACGCGAGCGTTTTGAGGTAGTGGTTGGACGCTTTCAACAACAGAGCGGTGACACATAATGGAGAGCGACATATCGGCGCTCATATCTCGCAACCTCATAAACACCCATGGAGATCCTGGGCGGAGATTTACTTCAGATAATTCGCCTTCAACCCACACGGCACCTAATTTGCTGAGGTAATCGCCGATAGCTTCGCTAATAACTCGTACTGGTACTGGGGATTCAGGCGATGTCTCAATCACTTTCCTACTCTATTAGACTCACGCCATGGCTAAGAGAGTTCTCCTTGCTGCACCACGCGGGTACTGCGCAGGCGTGGATCGTGCAGTCGTGACTGTGCAAAAGTCACTCGAGCTCTATGGCGCTCCTGTATATGTGCGCAAGCAGATTGTTCATAACAAGCATGTAGTTGCAACCCTTGAAAAGAAGGGAGCAATTTTCGTCGACGAAGTCGATCAGATTCCGGAAGGCGCAACTGTCGTTTTCTCCGCTCACGGGGTATCACCGATGGTTCACGAGGAATCAGCAAGGCGCAATCTCAAGACGATTGATGCAACCTGCCCGCTGGTAACTAAAGTGCATAACGAAGCTAAGCGATATGCCAATGAAGATTACGACATCTTATTGATTGGCCACGAAGGTCATGAAGAGGTTGAAGGCACTGCAGGAGAAGCTCCTAATCATGTGCAGATTGTTGATAAAGATTTATCTCATGTGAAGATTCGCGATGAAAAGAAAGTCATTTGGCTTTCTCAGACCACTCTTTCTGTCGATGAGACGTTAGAGACGGTCGCTAAACTCAAAGAAAAATTCCCGCTTTTGCAAAACCCACCATCAGATGACATTTGCTATGCAACTCAAAATCGCCAGCAAGCGATTAAGCAGATCGCTCCGCTCTCTGATCTAATTCTCGTGGTTGGTTCAACAAATTCCTCTAACTCAGTGCGCCTGGTCGAGGTTGCAAAGGAGTACGGAGCTAAAGCTGGATATCTCATCGACTTTGCTAGCGAAGTAAAAGATGAGTGGTTTGATGGAGTCGAGACCATTGGCGTCTCTTCTGGAGCTTCTGTTCCTGAAATTTTGGTCGATGAATTATTGGTGGAACTCGCACGACGCGGCTATGGCGATGTTGAAACCGTTGAAGCAACACAAGAATCGCTTCAATTCGCAATGCCTCCAGAGCTCCGCAAAGACATCAAAGCGCAGGCGAACTAAATCATTTTCCGTTAGGGCTATCTCTCAAAGGTCCTTGCACATGCGCACACGAGCCTCATCTCACATGAAATTGACTCATGACTTCGCTTCTTAGTGGCGTATTTTTAAGACATGAGAACAAGAAAACTAACTACTTTGGTACTTCTTGGTGCTCTGGCAGCGCTGCCAGTCGCGCCTGCACATGCAGCTGCTGATCTTGCAACGGTAACTGCTGACCTTGCTGCCATTCAATCTAAGTACGAGCCACTGTTTAAAGCTGATCTCGATAAGTTAACTGCTTTGCAAAACAAGTATGCATCGGTTCCTGAATTTGTATCTGCGATTACGCCAATCATGGTTGATTTCCGCGATACCACTGCACGAATTAAAGCGAATTGGACCAATCCAAATAGTTTTGTCGATGGCAGTAACACTTATGGGACAGTCGCAGATTTAGCTTTATATGCTGAAGAAGAAGCAGGCGAATTCGCAACCAGTATTTTCCAATTAGAGACCATGGGCAAGGCATTTAAAACCATTACGTGCGTTAAGGGAAAACTCACCAAGAAGGTGACTGGATCTAAGCCAGCATGCCCTAAGGGTTACAGCAAGAAGAAGTAACTACTCGCGATTAACTAGCTTTGCGAGCAGCACGCCTGGACTTTGCCTCGCTTGCAAAGAAGTAGAGCCATCCAACAATTGCGCTGGTCACTAGGAATGGTGATACCCCAGCGAGTGTGGACATGAGATCAAGTCCGAGGCGAGCAACGTGAATGCCTACTCCGCCAAGTGTGCAGATGATGAAAACCGAGGAGAAGAAGAACGCGAGCGGGGGATTGACCACTGTAGTAAAGGTGGTGCCTTTACGACCCAATTTGATTCCACCGATATATGCAACAACGATAGCAATGCCAGTAAAGAGCCCTACTTTGGTGAATTTGTACTCAATAACTTCGATGAAAAAGATAAGAAGGAATTGAAGAACCACTACTCCAGGTGCTTTTAAACCAGGACCCTGGATTGGGTTCTTGATTTGCGGCCTTTGCGTTGTGCTCATAGTTCTTCATTCTCCTCTATTTCAATATCTTCATCCAAATCATCAGAATCCCCAGAGCCATTTGAGCTGTCAATCGCCTTGAGTTCACGAATTTCAGTATCGAGTGGAGCATTGATCGGCAACTTTGAACTTGAAGAAACCCCGAGTTTTATCATCTTGCGAGCAGGAGCCATCAATTGCGATTCAGATGATGCAACTAATTCATTAAATGCTTTCTCAGAAGATTTGATGGACTTTCCGAGCGCCATAATCTTCGCGTGGACAGTTCCAATTCGCTTGATGAGAACAGAGGCAACATCGGTGATCTCTGCTGCGTTTTGTGCCATCTTGGATTGATTAAAGACATGGCCAACGGTTCGAAGGAGCGCCAGCATTGTCGTGGGTGTTGCAATAGTGATTCCCTTTTCAAATGATTTGTTGAGAAGTAATGGGTCGACAGCGAGCGCCTCGGAAAGGATTGATTCAAATGGCGCAAAGAGGACCACGTAGTCAGGAGATTTGGAGGAGTCGGAGTAACCACGTTTTGCAAGCGCATTGACATGGCCGAGCAAATCCTTAGCGTGAAGTTCCATCTGTTCGCGTCGCTTGACGAGATCGGATTCGCCGACGGCATCAAGGAAGCGATCAAATGGGAATTTGGAATCGATAAAGATTTCAGATCCGCCTGGAATTGCGATGCGAATATCTGGTTTTGAGATTCCTGCATCAGTTGAGCGGTAATCCTGTTTAAAGAAATGGACGCTTTCAAGTAAACCTGCGTTTTCGAGCAACATCTCTAATTGTGTCTCGCCATATTTGCCACGAGTTTGTGAATTAGAGAGAGCCCCGGCGAGCTTTGTTGTCTCGCGAGCTAGAGTTGCGTTATCGGTGCGCATTTGTTCGATCTGAGTGCGAATAGTTGATTCGCCCTCAACTCTCTTTAATTCAGCTTCACGTGCTTGTCGTGAGAGGAGAGTGATTTGTTCAGTAACGCCTTTCAATGATTCGTCGAGACGAATCTTCTCCGCCTCGCCGTTTTTTGATGCATCGATCTGCGACTTGAGAAGTGCATTTTCAGCAGCCAAGGCTGAAGATGTACGCCCTGCGCGCCCCGATCCAACAAGGAATCCAATGGCGATTCCGGCAAGGGCACCTAAAACGAGGAATATCACAGAGCTGCTCATACGCGTATCGTGGCATTAGCCACCGACAAACCCCCGTAGGCTTTACCCCTCGTGAGCCTCTCTATTGGAATCGTCGGACTGCCCAACGTGGGTAAGTCGACCCTATTTAATGCACTGACCAAGAACAATGTCTTGGCAGCCAATTACCCATTCGCAACCATCGAACCCAACGTTGGCGTTGTGGGCGTTCCTGATGACCGCCTCCCGGTGCTTGCTGGCATCTTTGGCTCAGAGAAAATCCTTCCGGCAACAGTCTCCTTTGTAGATATCGCCGGTATTGTGAAAGGCGCTTCTGAAGGCGCAGGTCTTGGCAATAAGTTCCTAGCCAACATTCGCGAAACTGATGCAATCTGCCAAGTCATCCGCGTTTTTACAGATGAGAATGTCACACGCGAAGGTGAACGCACCGCCGACTTTGTTGATCCCGCCGCCGATATTGAAGTAATCAATACCGAACTTGCGCTCGCTGATCTACAGACTATTGAGAAAGCAATTCCTCGAATCGAAAAAGAGGCGCGCCAAGATAAACATCGCGCCGCGGTTTTGGAGGAAGTAAAAAAAGCTGCAGAACTATTGAATGCAGGCAAGCTCCTATACAAGTCTGGAATTGATATGGAGTTGATTCGCGAACTTCAATTAATGACAGCAAAACCTTTCCTTTATGTTTTCAATGTCGACGCAGATGAATTACAAGATCAAGACCTACGTTCGAAGTTGCAGGGGATTGTTGCGCCGAACGAGGCGATCTTCCTTGATGCAAAGACTGAGGCTGAACTTGCCGAACTCGATGACGCAGATGCGCAAGAGTTGCTCGAGGCTATTGGATTGACAGAGCCAGGTTTGAAAACTTTGGCACGCGTAGGTTTCAACACACTCGGACTGCAGACCTATCTCACCGCCGGTCCTAAAGAGACTCGTGCTTGGACAATTCACAAGGGTGATACCGCGCCAGTTGCTGCGGGCGTCATTCACACAGATTTCCAAAAGGGATTTATCAAAGCTGAGATTGTTCACTTTGATGACCTTGTCGCTGCTGGTTCTATGGCCGAAGCGAAAGCGCACGGAAAGGTGCGTATGGAAGGCAAAGAATATGTAATGCAAGATGGCGACGTTGTGGAGTTTAGGTTTAATGTCTAATTCAAATAATCATCCGAACACTTATGTAAAGAGCCCGTTTATCACTGGCGAATTAAAGAAACGTGATGAGTTGCGTAACGTTGCGATCATCGCGCACGTTGACCATGGAAAGACCACGCTCGTGGATGCGATGTTGTGGCAGTCCGGCGCATTTGCCTCCCATAAGGAACAATCCGAAGGCCAAGACCGCGTCATGGACTCGAACGACCTCGAGCGCGAAAAGGGAATCACCCTTCTCGCGAAGAACACTGCGGTCAAGCGCGGTAATCAAATCGTCA